>DATLIO010000197.1:0-8600 GCA_035539355.1 Luteolibacter sp. | reverse complement strand
GGACGAGTTCCTGGACGCGGGCTTCACCCGTGACCTGATAAAGCCTCGAACGGGTGCGTCCACCGGTGACTTCCTTTTCGACGACGAAATGATGGGCGGCGGTGGCGGCGACCTGTGGAAAGTGGGTTATGGCGACAACCTGATGGCGCGCTCCGAGGGCGGCCATCTTGCGGCCGACAGCGCCGGCGATCTCGCCGCCGACGTTGGCGTCGATTTCATCGAACACCATCAGCGGGGTCGCATCCTGATCGGCGAGCGCGGATTTCACGGCGAGCATGACACGGGAAACTTCGCCCGAAGACGCGATCTGCCGCAGAGGGAGAAGCGGTTCGCCGGGGTTGGGGCCGAATTGGAAATCGACGCCAACGTCGGCGGCGAGATCGCCGGAGCCGTCGGCCGCAAGATGGCCGCCCTCGGAGCGCGCCATCAGGTTGTTGCCATCACCCACTTTCCACAGGTCGCCGCCACCGCCGCCCATCATTTCGTCGTCGAAAAGGAAGTCACCGGTGGACGCACCCGTTCGAGGCTTTATCAGGTCACGGGTGAAGCCCGCGTCCAGGAACTCGTCCGCATGCTCGGTGGCGGCGGTGAACAAGCCCGCGCCATGGCGGTTTCCCTTCTCAACCCCTGATGCCAAGAACCTTCAGAGCCGTCCCAGAGTGCGTCGAGTCCCGGTCAAAGGAACTCGCCGCCTCGCTCGGCCTGCCGTGGAAAAACCCTGGCATGCCCCGGCTCATCATCGGCCGCCGCGAGTGGATCTCGCTGCCCGATCTCGGCGTCTTTCCCCTCAAAGCCAAAATCGACAGCGGAGCCCGCAGTTCATGCCTGCATGCGGAGCAGATGGAGATCTCAACGGACAAAACGACCGTCCGTTTCGTCACCAAGAATCACCGGCGCCAATACGTCACCTGTGAATCACCGATCGCGCGCATCGCCCGCGTCCGCAGCTCTTCCGGTGAAGCCTTCAGCCGCGTTTTCATCGAAACCAAAGCCGTTCTTCCCGGCGGCTTCGAATGGCCCATCCAGATCAGTCTCTCCGATCGCTCGGAAATGCTTTGCCCCATGCTTCTCGGGCGACGCGCGCTCAGCGGCTATTTCCTCATCGATCCCCAGAGCGCCCATCTTCTCGGGCCGCTCAAGGAACTGTAAGGAGTAAGGAGGAGGGACACTCCTGTCCCTCTTATTTCGCGGCATCTTTACAGGGAAGAGTGCCACCTCCGGACCGCGCCATTTCTACCCGGTCATCTCGTCCCGATCCGCGCCATTCCTTCCCGGAACAGCTCCTGGAAGTCTTTTGAAAATCGGATATATTTCACTCAATATCAATAGGTTGATTCCATAAAAACGGTCTTCGCACGCTTCCTGCAACAGATCCGTTCATACCAATCAACCGATATGAATTTCATCCAAAGATACCCATCCGATCTCTCTTGGTTCAGTGAACTCGACCGCTTTTTCAATCCCGGCCGCTCGCTGGCAAACCACACCACCTCGCCGGAAGCGATCCATGAAACTCCGGCCGCCTGGGTGCTCCGTCTCGATCTGCCGGGCTTCGCAAAAGACGACGTCAAACTGAAGGTCGAAAACGAAGTCCTTCATCTGAACGCCGAGACTTCCGCCGAAAATGCATTCGCCCGGAAAGTCGACCGTCAATGGAAACTCGGCAACCGGATCGATCTCCAAGGCATCAAAGCCACGCTCGAAAACGGCGTCCTCGAAATCACGCTTCCGAAATCGGAAGCGCCGGCCGCACGCGACATCACCATTCTCTGAATTCCCACCATCGTTCATCCAACCTCAGAAATCATGAGCACACTCTCCACCAATCCAACCGGCACCGTCGTCCAGCAACCTGTCTTCAACATCCGTGAAGACGAAAGCGGTGCCCACCTCCGGATCGCACTGCCGGGCGTTCAGAAGGACGCCCTCAAGCTGACCCTCAAACAATCCGTCCTCGAAATCGAAGCCACCCGCGACAACACCGTCGCCGATGATTGGAAGACCCATTCCGGTCCGCCGACGACCGTCAGCTATCAACTCAACGTCCGCCTCACCTCCAAATTGGACGGCGGCAACGTCAAAGCCACTTTCGAAAACGGCGTGCTCACCCTCGACATCCCCGTCCGGGAAGAAGCCAAGCCGCGACAGATTTTCGTGAACTGATTTCAGGGGATGGGTCATCATGGCAGGGTCGGGGGCGCAAGCCTCCGGCCCTCATCTTTTTGATACCCGGAACAGTCCTCTGGGGATCTTGTCCAATCGCCGTCTGAAACTTCCAGACTTTTGAAAATGCCCACCACTTTAGGGAAGTGGTGGCCCAACTCGGATTCGAACCAAGGACACGTAAATTTTCAATCTACTGCTCTACCAACTGAGCTATTGGGCCTTACCTTCCTACCCTCGCGGGCGGGGCGCGAACTTATGGGCCGCACCGGGGTTTTGACAACCGGAAAATGGAAAGAATTTCAGTTTTTTTCGATCGATGCTTTCTCGGCCTCAAACCCCTTGGATTCCTGCATCTTCCGCTTCTCTTCCAACCGGAGTTCCCTCGCGATTTTCCTCTGCTCTTCACGTTTTCCATCCTCGGCGTCCAGCCATGCGAATCCCATGAAAACCCCGAACAGGACAACGCCAACCCAACGCGTCCACCCACCGCTGAAAAACACCGGCAAGATGCAAACCACAGAAGTGGAAAGAAACAATCCCACCCTCCCTCCAGCCGTCGATGCGGCCAGACCACCAAATAGTAAAAAGATCAGAGCCGGGAGCAGATAGATCGGTTTGGGCTTCATCGCATCGAAGAATTCCAAAGACGATTATCCGAAACCCGGAATCACTTCAAATAAACCTCACGCGGTTTCGCTCCCTCACCGGGGCCGACGACACCACGCTGTTCGAGGATATCCACCATCCGGGCGGCACGCGTGTAGCCGAGGCGCAGACGACGCTGCAGCAGCGACGTGCTGGCTTTCCGCTCCTGACGCACGACTTCGATGCATTTCATGATGAGCTCTTCATCCGCATCGGAAACTTCCTCCACTTCGTCATCATCCGCACCGTTGATCGATGCCTGGATGTCGGTTTCGAATTTCGGTGAGCCTTGTTTGCCGCAGTGCTCGACGATGCGTTCGACTTCCGCATCGGAGACGAAGGCACCTTGCGAACGTTCCAGCTTCGCGGATCCGGGTGGCAGGAAAAGCATGTCGCCTTTGCCGACCAACTTGTCGGCTCCCTTGGTATCGAGGATGACGCGGGAGTCCAATGCGGAGGAAACCTGGAATGCGATCCGGCAAGGGATGTTCGCCTTGATGATGCCCGTGACGACATCCGCCCGTGGCGTCTGGGTCGCGATGATCAGGTGGATGCCTGCGGCACGGGCTTTCTGCGCGATCCGTGCAATGCACATCTCGACATCGGCCGGCGCGGTTTGCATCAGGTCGGCGAGCTCGTCGATGAGCACGACGATGTAAGGGAAACGATCCGGAATCTGCTCTTCGGCGATTTCGAGTTCGTCATCGTCCGCTTCCGGGGCAAGGTCCCCTTCCCCGAGCGATGTGACGATCGCATCAAGATCCTCGTCGCTGAGAGTCACTTCGTCGGACTCCGGCTCTTCTTCCTCTTCTTTCGGAACCTCCGCTTTGTCAGGGCGCGGACGATTGTTGAAGCTGTCGAAATTCCGGACGCCTTCCTTCGCGAACATGCGGTAGCGTTTCTCCATCTCGTTCACCACCCACTTGAGCGCGGCGACGGTTTTCTTCGGATCCGTGACGACGGGGACGATGAGATGCGGCAGTTTGTTGTACATCTGCATCTCGACGACCTTCGGATCGACCATGATGAAACGCAGCTCATCCGGCCCGAATTTGAACAGCATCGAAGCGATGATGGAGTTGATGCAGACCGACTTTCCTGAACCGGTCGCACCCGCGACGAGAAGGTGCGGCATGGCGGCGAGGTCACCGATGACCGTCTTGCCATAAACGTCTTTCCCGAGCGCGAGGGGGATCTTCTTCTTCGCCGAGCGGAACTCCGGATCGTGAAGCAATTCGTGAAGGGGAACCGCGACTTTCTGGGAGTTGGCGATTTCGATGCCCACCGTGTCCTTGCCGGGGATCGGCGCGAGGATGTTGATCCTTTCCGCCCTCGTGGCACGGGCCAGGTCGGCTTCGAGCTGGGAAATCCGGGAGACGCGCAGACCCGTCGACGGATAAATCTCGTAGCGCGTAATCGTCGGACCACGGGTGATGTCGCCGGGACTCACATCGATGCCGAACGCCTTGAGGGTATCGACGATGGTCCGCTGGGTTTCCAGCATCTCCTCGTGATTGGTCGGTGTCTCGTCATGCTCGACGGCATCAAGCAGATCGAATCCCGGAAGCTCGTAGTCCTCGAATCCATCCACGGACAGGAATTGATGGCCCGCGGGTTTTTTCCGTTCGAAAGGCTTCGTGCCGGGGACCACGGGTTCGGCAGAACGGCGCTGCGACGCGTCGATGATCTGTGGCGTCGGCGTTTCACGCAGCCCGAGCATCGGTTGTGGATCCGGCTCCGGAACCCGGGCATCGGCGGCAGCCTTCGCGGATTCGCGGTCTTTCCGGCGTTGCTCGCGCTGGCGTTCGCGTTCCGCCAGCATTTCGGCTTCACGGGCGGAAGTTTTGCCCTGTTCGGAGCGGCGCTCGTTCCACTCGGCATGGCGGATTTTCGCGATCCTGTAACAGCGTTTCACGAAGCGGATCGGGTGCTGCCCGGTCAACAGCAACAAAGCCACGAGATAGGCGGTCAGCGAAATGAGGATCGTTCCGGAGCGGGCGACGATCATCGTCAGCAATCCGAAGGCGTTGCCATCGGGATCCACACCTCCCAACAGGTTTCCGACGACGCCTCCCGGGCCGGGGATATGGCAACGGGCGGCCCATTCATCGAAAAAGATCCCGCTCGCCGCGAGGAAAGTGGCTGCGGAAACCAGCAGCACCGCGAATCCGGAAAGTGGTTTCGGCCACAGACGGCCGTCGAACGCCACTTTCACCACCCCGAACCAGATCAATGCCACCGGCAGAAGATAACTGGCGGCCCCGAAAAGGATGATCTGGATGAATCCGAGGATGCCGCCGACCGGGCCGATCAAATTGGTCCCGTTGCCGTGATCCTTGTCCGCGAACGCTTCGAAAAACCATTTTCTGGGCAGATCCGAGGGGGAATACGAAACCAGCGCGAGCAGCAAGACCAGCCCCAGGCCAATCAGTACGATGCCAACGATCTCATTGGACCATTTGCCGGGTTCAGGTAATTCCCCGCGTTTTTTGTTTCCGCCGTTCGCCATCCGTCTCGCAGCCGATCATCCATCCGTCAGGCCCTCGGGGCAAGATTGTTTTGAGGGGGCTGGAAATCAGGAAATCTTAAGTGTCACCCACGCCGATGGCGCACCCAATTCATCAGAAGCCCCAGAAATCCAGGATGTTCCAGTTTCGAGGATCGCCGGTAGATGGCGCTCGCGATGGACCGGGCGGTTGCAGGATCGGAAAATATCGTCTGCGTTTTCATGATTGAGGAATTGTTGCGGAAATACCTCATCGCAGGAAACGTGCCTGATAGATTTCCAACGGGTTGCACGCCCTAACCGATCATTCATCGGACGACTCGCACGCCCCACAGTTCATTTTGCACGAAATCGTCCCATCCAAGGACGCGTAATTCCGTCCATTCCGTGATTCTGTTAGATCACCGGACGTGATCGCGTCATGGCATGCCGTCCGATTTCGTGACACCTTGCACTTGTCCGAGCGACGGACCATTTCCCCCCTGATCCGGCGCTCCAAAGACACACTCCCCCCGAGAAACATCGGCAGGTGATTCCCCCCAAGGCGTCATCTGCCGATCGGTCTTTATAGGCCCGGGGTCATCGGTTCCGGGACGACGATGGGATCCGGCCGTCAAGGGTCTTTCGATGAAGATAATGTTCCTTGATCTGCCTTTGCCCGACGGGCCAATGATCGAGAGTGAAATCCCATATGTCCAATCTGCCACCTCTTCTCCGCAACGTCCCCATTTCACGCCGGCATTACCTCGCCGGTTCGGCGTCCTTCCTTCTCGCCATGGGCGCGAACCGCCTTTTCGGCGAAAACGGTTCGGGCCTCGTCGCTCCCCGCCTTTCCTCCTATCCGTTCACCCTGGGCGTCGCCTCCGGTGATCCGGCCGGCGATGGTTTCGTCATCTGGACACGCCTCGCGCCCGATCCGTTGAACGGCGGCGGTATGGGTTCCGACCCCGTGAAAGTCCAATGGCGCGTCGCCGAGGACGAAACCATGACCAAAATCGTCGCCCGTGGGGAAACGGCCGCCACTCCTCATCTCGGCCATTCGGTTCACATCGAGGTCGAAGGCCTGAAGCCCGACCGCTGGTATTGGTATGACTTCAAAGCGGGTAACGACGTCAGCCCGAAAGGCCGCACGCGGACCCTCGAAAATCCTGATCGTCCGGCGGCGGAAACGTCGCCGCTCAAGATGACCTTCGCCTCTTGCCAGCATTTCGAGTCCGGCCACTACACCGCATTCGAGCACATGCTCGCCGAATCGCCGGATCTCGTCCTGCACCTCGGTGACTACATTTACGAAGGCCCCGGCAAGCCCGGCAAAACCAAGGTCCGCACCCACGTCGGCCCCGAGATCAAGACGCTCGACCAATACCGCAACCGACACGCCCAGTATAAAACCGATCCTGCGCTCCACGCGATGCACGCCGCCGCGCCTTGGGTCGTCACATGGGATGACCATGAGTTCGACAACAACTACGCCGGTGAGATACCCGAGGAGAAATCACCGGCCGAAACCGAGGATTTCCTCAACCGCCGCGCCGCCGCTTACCAAGCCTATTACGAACACATGCCGCTGCGCCTGAGCTCGATCCCGAATGGTGCGGGCATGAAACTCTACCGCTCCGTCCGCCACGGCCAGCTCATCAATTTCCACGTCCTCGATACCCGGCAATACCGGACGGACCAACCGCTTGGCGATGGTGCGAGGGTTCCCACCACCGATCTTCTCGATTCCAAGGGAACGATGCTCGGTGAGATCCAGCGAAACTGGCTCCTTTCCGAGCTCCGCGATTCGAGGCCGACGTGGAACGTCCTCGCCCAACAGGTCATGATGGCCCGCGTCGACCGCCAACCCGGCGAAGGTGAAATCGTCCACATGGATCTGTGGTCTGGCTACGAATACGAGCGCCGCTCGCTCCTCCGCTCGCTTCACGATCTCAAGATCACCAATCCCGTCGTCCTCACCGGCGACATCCACACGCATTGGGCGAACGACCTCAATCTTTCCCCTGACGCTCCCGATTCCCCGGTCGTGGGTTCCGAGTTCGTCTGCACGTCGATCAGTTCGAAAGGCGACAGCAAGGACGCATCGGAGCAATTCGCTTCGATCCAATCCGAAAATCCATTCGTCAAATATTACGCCGACAAACGTGGCTACGTCAGCTGCAGGATCGATGCCCAGAAATGGCACACCGACTACCGGACCATCGAATACGTCACCCGCTCCGGAGCTCCGCTCGAAACGCCCGCGTCGTTCGTCCTCGAGAACGGCCGTCCGGGTCTTCAGAAAGCCTGATAGGCCGTTAGATCAAAAACAAAATGGGGCGGTCATCGACCGCCCCTTCATTTTTTGTCAGGATCAGATTTCTTCCCGTTTCAACCAACGGAAGGATACCATTTCAAAGCGCCGGCCGAATTCCTTGTTCAGCTTCGAGAGTTCTGCAGGTCGCTTCATCATGTCGTCCGAACCATCGACATAGAACGGCGTCCGCTGGATGACCGCTTCGCACCAGGCACGGGCTTCGACCTTCCCGGCGACATCGCGGCTTTCACCGTAGGCCCGGATACGGAAGGTGTCCGACCGGCCGCTCAGTGCGGGTCCGATGAACTGGAGGAGATCCGCCTGCGTGAGATAACCCAACGCGCCCCATGCGGTGGTGTCCGGCTTGAGGGTTTGTTCGATCCGGGTCGGATCGGCGATGTGATCCTTGTGATCGAAATCCGGCAGCGAGTTCGAGTTATCCAGCGGCCACGTCCTCGTGAACGCCGAGTTCAGCCCCGCACGGTTGATGGCATCCTGAAGCGCCCCCATTTTCCCCGCATCACCGTCGCTGAGCCTGCGGTTCACGAAATCCGAGAGACCGAAGAACGGACCTCGTTCCTTGACCTGCTCGACGATCTGCTCCGCGAGCTTGCGGATCTCGGATCGGTCGAACACGCGCTGACCGCTCCACGCCTGGCCGCCGGATGCGTTTTTACCATCCCAATCGCCGTCCTCGAGATCGAGGATCCGGGGGAACGCGACGGAATTCCCATTGTGTTTGCCGATGGATGACAACAGGAGGGATTCCCATGCCTCGATGCTCGTCGAGTTCACGTTGAAAGCGCCGTCGATCAACAGGCGCGATGCCGCCCGGTTGAAATCGGTGATGTCTTCTTTCGTCGTGGGACCCGCCATCTTGTTGAGCTTCACACGGCCATTGGGCAACGGGTTCACCGAACGGCCGCCCTTGAGAAGGCTCTCTTTCTGCGAGGCGGTGCCGGACGAAAGGAAGTAGCTGTCCCAGAG
>DATLIO010000196.1:0-1648 GCA_035539355.1 Luteolibacter sp. | reverse complement strand
GGGTCAGCTGGCCGAAGGAGGCATTCAATAAAAGCGTCCCCTTCAATCCCTCCTTGAAAGTGATCATCGCCGGCACATTCGCCGCCGTCGCCGCGCGGATCGCCTCCCGCAGCGAGCAATCATCCACTTTCGCCGTCGAATTGTTCCGATCCGTCAATGTCGTCACGACATAGGTCGGACCGGTTTGGTTTTGCGCGGAAAGCCGCGGGGAAAAAACCAGGACTGAGGCGATGAGAACGAGGCCGGGACGTTTCATGAAGCGGGGAAAACAACCTCGGCATCGAACCCGACGGCCTCGATATCTGTAGGTTGGAACCCTGCGACCGACAATCCCTTTAAGCCGGAAATTCGTTGCCGATCTTGATCCGGCAACGCGATCCGTCCACTCACGCGGCGATCAACGCACTGAGCCGTTCCCTCCGCTCAATTTCGTCCAATCCGGCCAGGAAATAGGCCGAGACGACTTTCCGGTCCAGTTCCAGCCGATCCAGCACATACATTTCCACCGTGGCATTGATGGGCTTATCCAACGACCCATCCGGTAACGGCGACACCAGGTAACCATCGACGAAAGTCAGCGTGGGACGGGAGGAAATCTGTTCACGGATCCCATTGCGGGAGCCACCGACGAAAAGGGGTTTCTCAGGCATAAACCCCTATAAGCGAAGAATGTGCCAAAATCAAATTCACGAGCCTCCGAATCCTCGTGAAGCCGGTGAAAGAGAGTTCCGGGTTTGTCTGAAATGACCGGAAATCCGGAGACCGGACGGTTCTCAGGCGAAAATCACCCCACTTCCTGTCAGTCCGGGCAAATCACGCGTCTACGATGAACCGGCGTCCGGGAAGGATGGTGACCGCTGATCAAAGGATCATCGGAAGTCCAACGGAGCCCGTTGGGAGTAAAATAGCCTCACTAGGATTCGAACCTAGAATAACGGAATCAAAATCCGGGGTGTTACCATTACACTATGAGGCTGTTGCTTCAGGCTTTCGCCCTGCGGCGGGCGGAAATTATGCTGCCCGCCTCCGGTTTGGCAACAGGGAAATTCTCCGAAACCGAGGTTTTCAATCAACCGGCCGATTTCACCCGATCACCACGGCCTTTTCGATCATCGCCGCCGCCATGTCGAAATCGACGTCCGTCCGTGCATGGATCCGGCAAATCGGCTTCCCGGCTTGGATCGGCTCGCCCGATTTCACCAGCCGGTCGAAGCCGACCGCGAAATCCACGTCATCGGTCGCTTTCGCACGGCCCGCTCCCAGTTGCAGCGACGCCTGGCCCACCAGGCCCGCATCCACCGCGCGGATGGTCCCCGTGTGCTTCGCTGGAAATTCCCGGATGACCGGAGCTTTGTGGACGTTGGCCAGATTCGGCAGATCGTCCGCACAACCGCCCTGCTCTTCCACCAGCCGGTCGAAAAGACGCCGTGCCGTGCCGTCATCCAGCTTTTTCTCCAAGATCGCGCGATCCACGTCGACGATCGCTTCGGAAAGAGCGAGCACCACCTCGCGGAGATCCGCGGGTCCTTTTCCTTCGAGACATTCGATCGCCTCGATCACTTCCAGCACATTGCCGACGGCGCGACCGGTGGGTTCGCTCATCGGATTGAGGATGGCCTTCACATCCACCCCCATGTCCCTGCCGACC
>DATLIO010000195.1:0-11073 GCA_035539355.1 Luteolibacter sp. | reverse complement strand
AAGCCGATGTTCAGCGACTTCGCGAACCCACCGTGGTAGTCCTCATCCAGGAAAACATGGGCGAGCCCCGTCGCAGTCCCCACCGCGAACTCCCCTTCCGATCCCTGCTGGCGGCCGATGGTTTCATAAACCTTCGTCCGGATCTCACGCACCTTCGCCAGAGTGACATCGCCGGAGGCGCGGGACACGAGTTGGTCGATGGCCGCCTTCACCCCACCTTCGGTCGCGAACGCATTCCCCCAGGCGCGGACCTCCTCGAGCTCGCGCTTGGCGCGGCCCGCGTCATCCGGAGTGACGATGGTCGCGCTGACCTCATCGAGATAGAAGTCACCCGTGCCGAAATGATAGAACCACAGCCCGATCTTCGGCTCTTCCTGGCCATTGGCGCCCTTCGGCACGGTGACCCTCGTCTCATACTGCTGCCAGTCGGCGGACGAGCCGATGTTGATCTTGTGCCAACCGTTGGTGTTCGGCTCGCCTTCCAGGTTGGCGAAAATGCCACCTCTGAGGTTTTCGGTCTTCGCCCAGAAACGGACGCGGAGCACTTCGCCGGCCTTCGCGGGAAATCCTCCGTGATAGCAGAGATGCGCGCGCCCCGCCTTGGTGCCCGAGATTTTCGCCGCCTTCCCGACTTTCCCTTCCGCAAGCTCGAACTTGTATTCACCGCCCTGGCTCGCACGTCCGGCCCATCCGGAAAACGGCACTTCGTCACCTTGTCCGGATTCGTCGAACGTTCCGTTCGTCAGTTTCTCGGGACCACTGATCTCGTCCTGTGCCAGGACATGTGCCGAACAGGCCGCGGCAATCAGCAAAGAGGGAAACAATCGTTTTTTAAAAATCATGGATTCGTTCGTATTGGATTTGAAGGGATCGAACAGCCTCACGCCCGTCTGCGGCGCATCGCGAGCAAACCGGGAATCAACAGCACGGCGACCGCGGGCTCGGGGATCTGCTGAACGATCTGGATCGAGTTCAGGAACCCCCTGTTTTCGACACCCGAGCCTTGGGTGGCGATATTGAGCGCACTGCCCTCCGCGACGACGACGGTGTGATGCGAGTAGTTGACGCCATCCTGCCAACTGGCGGTCGGAGTCAAGTTGCTGTAGTTGATCGTGACCGGCGTCGGTCCGCTGAAATCGAAATTGACTCCCGCAGCACCGGTGACCGCATACGACTTCGCGACACTGTCCGAGATGTTGGTATTCCTGCCGACGATATAGATGTCATAGGTTCCGGCCTTCAGTCCCGTGACCTGGATGCCCAAACTCTGGCCCTGGCCGTTAATGCCGAAGATTCCATCGCGCCCGACCGAGCCGTCCCCGTAAACGCCGTTTTTGACAACACCTCCCAAAGCGTTGGAATTCGGCGGTGCGGTCGCAAGATTCACTGTCGTTGAACCATTGGGTGCCACCCCGAGATTGACGGTAACGCCAGTAGCGGCGGTACCGTCGGAGTAGGTGAGTGACGAAACATCGGCGGTTTGCACCATGTTCCATGAGGTATCGGTGAATCCCGCACCCGCGACGGTGTGATACGGGCTGTTTGTCAGCATCGCTGGTGTTAGCGTTACGTCGGTGGGCCCGAAGTCCAGCATCAGGATGGAGCCGCTGCAGGACGCCGCTGAAATGACAGCCATCAATGGAACAAGGAGATAGGATTTCATGGGGAATGGGTTTGGTCGGAACAATCACTCCATGGTTCCTTCACGGCTGTTTTCTTCCAACTTCATTCAATGCTCCTCTCGTGGGTGTTTCTGATCTTTTTCCGACACGCCGCGTCGGCGATGGCCGGACAAATCGACGGAATAGTATGAATCGTTTTTCGAAGATCATGGATTCGTTCGGATTGGATCTGAAGAGATCGAACAGCCTCACGCCCGTCTGCGGCGGAGCACCAGCAAGCCGGGAATCAAGAGCGCGGCGACCGCGGGCTCGGGAACCTGCTGGACGATCTGGATCGAGTTCATGAATCCCCGGGTTTCGGCTCCCGCCCCCCCTGTGGTGGCAATATTGAGCGCGCCCCCGTCCGGGACGACGACGGTGTGCCGCGAGTAGTTGACCCCATTCATCCAAGCGTTCTTCTCGGTCAGAAAGACATAGCTGATGGTGATCGGCGTCCCTCCGCTGAAGTCGAAATTCCCCGCAGTTCCGGCGAATGCATAAGAGCTAGCGGTAGTGTCGGCGTTGTTGGTGTTCCGGCCGACGACGTAGATGTCATAGGTTCCGGCCGTCAGCCCGGTGACCTGGATCCCGAGGCTGTGCCCGGCGGTGCTTCCGAACACCCCATCGCGACCGACCGATCCCGCGGCGTAGATGCCGGTATTGATCACAGTCCCCAAGGTACTGGATGTACTGGGCTGGGTCGCAAGATTCACGGTAGTTGAACCATTGGGTGCCACCCCGAGATTGACGGAAACGCCGGTGGCGGCGGTGCCATCGGAGTATTTGAGGACTGAAACATCCGCGGTCTGCACCATGTTCCAGGAGGTATCGGTGAATCCCGCACCCGCGGCGGTGTGATACGGGCTGTTTGTCAGCATCGCTGGTGTTAGCGTTACGTCGGTGGCCCCGAAGTCCAGCATCAGGATGGAGCCGCTGGAAGACAGCGCGGAAACGGCCACGATCAGTGGAACAAGGAGATAGGATTTCATGGAGGATGGGTTTGGTCGGAACAATCACTCCATGGTTCCTTCACGGCTGTTTTCTTCCAACTTCATTCAATGCTCCTCTCGTGGGTGTTTCCGATCTTTTTCCGACACGCCGCGTCAGCGATGGCCGGACAAACCGACGGAATAGTATGATTCCCTCCCATTGGTCACCTTTTCCGGGCCGGTGCAATCGGCGTGCGCAATTGAACATTGACCTTCGGGGCAAAATATTTGCCCTAAAGGTCAATGGAGAACATCTCTCGAATCAGTCAACTTCTCCGCTATGACGGCGGAAAAACGGAATCTCGCTGTGACCGGCAAGGATGCTCCCACGGGCAAACCCGGCGCAGAACCGCCATCCGGTGCCACAGGAGCATGAAATCCCATCCCTCCAGAAAAAGGTGGATCAACCCGGGACTCGTCGTCACCGGGTTATTCTTCCTGCTGGGGACGGATGCATTCTCCGCGGAGGAGGAAAAACATCGCCGTTCGTTTTTCGACCCGAATGACGGCTGGCTCGATCTGAGCGAGTTCATCGAACACCCGATGGGTTTCATCCCCATGGTCGTCCCGATCACCGAACCTGCCATCGGATATGGCGGAGCTTTCGCCCCCGTTTTCATCCGGCCGGGAAAAAGCAAGCAAACGGGAAAGGCCGAGCGTCCGCAGATCACGGCTGTCGGCGGCATGAGGACACAGAACGGCTCGGACGGTCTGGTCGCCTTCAACAAATCATACTGGTTTGAAGATCGTTTGGAAACGGTCGTCGCCGGTGTCTCCGCATCGGTGAACCTCGATTTCCATGGCATCGGCGAGAACCTCTCTTTCGGTGGTGATCCCATGCGATACAATCTCGATGCCCAGGGGGGCATGGTCCAGGGGCGCGCCCGGCTGGGCGACACGGACTGGTGGATCGGCGCCCGCTACATCTACGCCCAGATCGCGGCGTCATTCGTGCGGCCGGATGGATTTCCCGAAATCATTCCGGAGAGATCGTTCGAGAGCACCGTCGGCGGTCTCTCCCTGCTGATCCAGCACGATACCTACGACAACCTTTTCACTCCGACAAAAGGGCACCTGTGGCAGCTGGACCTCGGGTTCTACGATCAGGCTTTCGGTGCGTCCGGCACCTGGCAGACGCTCGACGCCGTCGCGATCCACTACTGGCCTCTCGGTGAGAAATTCACCGCCGGTTTGCGGACCGACCTTCATGCGGCCTTCGGCGATCCGCCATTCTACATGCTTCCTTCCGTGCAGCTCCGGGGAGTGCCGGTGATGTCGATCCAGGGAGATGCCGTCGCCAGCGTGGAGGCGGAAGTCCGCTGGCAGTTGCATCATCGCTTCAGTCTCCTGCTCTTCGGCGGTGCCGGCGCCTCCTGGCTGGATGCGGAACGGCTCGACAACATCAAGACGACCGTCTCCGGAGGAGTCGGCTTCCGTTATCTCATTTCGAAACGCTTCGGCCTGCACATGGGCATGGATGTCGCCATCGCCGAGGACGGGGACCCGGCCCTCTACATCCAGTTCGGCAACGCATGGCAACGCCTGTGATGCCTCATTTCAAACCAGCCATCATTTCATGAAAATGCACACGATCCTGTCCACGGCAATCCAATGGTTCCGGCGGTTCGCCGTGATCGTCCTCGCATTTTCATCCGTAGCCCTCGGCGCCGATTCCGCGGCGCCGACACCCACCCTCGCCGATCACGGATGGCCCCGGGAAATCACCCGCAACAAGGTGAAAATCGCCTGCTACCCGCCCCAGATCGACGAGTGGATGAATTACCGACTCCTCAAGGCTCGCTTCGCCGTCGCCCTCACCCCACCCGGTGAACCGCCCGCCCTCGGCGTCGCGGAGATCAGCGGCGAAACGACCACCGACAGCGCCTCCCGCACGGTGGTCGTCCGCAACATCAAAATCGACGCCGCACGGTTCCACACCGACAAGCCCGAAGACACCACGCAGCTCGAGGCGATCCTGAAGCAGGCCTTTCCGACGGACACGCTCACGGTTTCGCTCGACCGCCTCCTCGCGGGCGTGCGGCTCTCGAAGGACTCATCGGCCGCCGTCGAGGTGAAGATGGATCCACCGCCGATTTTCATCAGCACCGCTCCCGCGATGGTCCTGATGGTCGAGGGAAAGCCCGTGCTCAGCCCCGCCGAAAAGACCGGACTGAAATTCGTCGTCAACACCAACTGGGATCTCTTCCTCGATGAAGCCGCCGGAGATTACTATCTGCTGTCCGGAGACGAATGGCTTTCCGCGAAAGATCTCGCCGGCCCCTGGGAACTCGCTCCGTCCGTCCCCGCTTCGCTGGGAACACTGCCGGACGACGACACGTGGAAACATGTGAAGGACGAAATCCCCTGGAAAATCCAGAAAGGCATGATCGTCCCGAAGGTCTTCTATTCGGACAAACCCGCCGAACTCATCACCTTCAAAGGCGACCCCGTCTGGGAACGCGTCGAAGACACCAGCCTTGAATGGGCGGCAAACTCGGAAAGCCATGTCTTCCGGCAACAGACATCGGGCACCATTTATTTCCTCGTCAGCGGACGTTGGTTCAAGGCACCGAAGCTCGGCGAAGCCTGGGTTTACGCCGGCAACGATCTGCCCGAGGATTTCCGGAACATCCCGGCGGACGCGCCTTGCAGCGACGTCCTTTCTTCGGTTCCCGGCACCATCCAGGCCGAGGACGCCGTCATCCTCGCTTCCGTTCCCGTCGAAGCCGTCGTCAGCATCAAGGAAGCCGAGGCCAAGGCCAAAGCCGCGTATCAGGGTGATCCCGAATTCAAGCCGATCGACGGCACGAAGCTCCAATACGCCGCCAACACCGAATCCGACGTCATCCTTTGCGAAGGGAAATATTATCTCTGCCAGGATGCGGTGTGGTTCGTGTCAGCCGCCGCGGGTGGCCCGTGGACGGTCTGCAAGGACGTGCCGGATGAAATCTACACCATCCCCTCCGCCTCACCCGTCTATCGCGTCACTTATGTGAACGTGGAGAAACATGACGACGATGACCATGTCGTCTGCAGCTACACCGCCGGCTACTTCGGAGCATTCGTCGCGGGTATGGTCCTCGGTGACTGCCTGGTCTGGGGAACCGGATACTATTACCCGCCTTACGTCGCATGGGGTCCTTATCCCCATTATTATCCGTATCCCTACAGTTATGGCGTCGCAGCGGCATACAACCCCTGGACCGGAGGATACGCCGTCGGCTCACGCGTCTACGGTCCCTATGCCACCGCAGGGCGCGCCGCATGGTACAATCCAGCCACCGGCCGCTACGGCCGCGCCGCACGGGTGGAAGGACCATATGGCGCACGCACCGTCGCCGGAGCCTACAATCCGCGGACCGGCACGGGTTGGGCGACCCGCCAGGGCAACAACGGATATGCCCAGTGGGGCACTTCCGTCGCGAGCCGTGGTGACAACTGGGTCCGCACGGCCCACGTGGCCACTCCGGACGGTGGAGCCGTGGCATGGCGTGGTTCCGATGGCGGCGGCAGGTTCCGCTGGAGCGACCAAGGCCACGGTGGCGTCGCCGTGCATGACGGTGATTTCTACGCGGGCCATGATGGCAACGTTTATCGCAAGGACGACGGCCAATGGAGCAAGTGGGAGAACGGTGGCTGGCAACCCGCAGGTCACAACGCCGATGGCATCAATCGCCCCGACAGACCGGACCGCCCCAACGATCGTCCCGACTCACGGCCGGATTTCAGGCCGCGCCCCGACAACGGTGACCGCAATGGAATCATCTCCGGGCAAACCCGCCGCGAAATTCCACAGAACCGTCTTGGCCAGGATGGTGCGGGCCAGCGCCGTGAGATTCCGCAGAACCGGCTCGGCGAAGGCGGAGCAGGCCAACGGCAGATCGAACGGCCCTCCCGCCAGATCACCGATCAGAATGAAGTCCGGTCACGCCTTGAGCGCGATGCCAATGCCCGCGACATCGGTGCGCAGCGCCAGCGTGAATTCCAGAGCCATGGTTTCGGCGGCGGCGATGGAGGCGGATTCCAACGCGGTGGTGGCGGCGGCGGGTTCCACCGCGGCGGCGGAGGAGGATTCCACGGCGGTGGTCGCCGCCGCTGAGCTTCACCCGATCCATCCAGACCCACTCCACCGACCGTGAAAACTCACCTCTCCATCCTCTGCCTGCTCCCGCTGGTGGCTTGCGCCGATCCTGCGAAACCTTCCACCGATGGGATGGTCCTCATCGCCGCCGGAAAATTCACGATGGGCAGCGAACGGCAGGAAAGCCGGGCGAACGAACGGCCCGAGCATCTGGTCGGAATGGACGCTTTCTGGATCGACGTGAAAAATGTGACCAACGAACAGTTCGCCGCTTTCGTCCGGTCGACGAACTACAAAACCACCGCCGAACAACCCATCGACTGGGAACAGATCAAGAAATCACTCCCTCCCGGAACACCCAAGCCGGACGAGCGGATGCTTCAGCCCGGCTCACTCGTGTTCAGTCCTCCTGACGGCCCCGTGGATCTCCAGCACATGGAGAACTGGTGGAAATGGGTCCACGGAGCCAGCTGGCAACATCCGGCCGGACCCGACAGCGACATCAAGGGATTGGAACAGCATCCCGTCGTACAGATCTCATGGCATGACGCCCTCGCCTATGCCACGTGGGCGGGAAAACGCCTTCCGTCCGAAGCGGAGTGGGAATACGCCGCCCGTGGCGGACGTGAAGGCAACCGCTACGCCTGGGGCGACCAGCTCACCGTCGACGGGAAATCGATGGCGAACACCTGGACCGGCGACTTCCCCTACCGGAACGACGTTTCGGACGGATTCAAAGGAACGTCACCCGTCGGTTCATTTCCGGCCAACGGCTACGGGCTGCATGACATGGGTGGCAACGTCTGGAACTGGTGCTCCGACTGGTACCGCCCGGATATCCACGCTCGCCACAAACTCGAACCGTCCTGCCACAACCCGTCCGGTCCGAAGTCCAGCTACAACCCGGTGAACCCCTATCAGACCGAGGAACGTGTCACCAAGGGCGGCTCCTTCCTCTGCCATGTCTCCTACTGTGAAAGCTACCGCCCCAGCGCACGGCGCGGCCTCCCGCCCGATACCGGCATGAGCCACGTCGGGTTCCGGTGCGCGATGTCCGCCGGCGCACCAACCTCCAAACCTTGATCACCAGCCCCCAACCCACCGAAACCATGAAACACCTCCGCCCCATCCTCGCCATCATCCTCGCCTCCCTCGCGGGCGTTCTTTTCAGTTCCTGCGCGGGCACCGGCTCATCCGGCACCGAATCGCTCCTGTCCGCCGCGGGCTTCGTCACCCGCTCGCCGGAGAACGCCAAACAGAAGGAACTCTACGACCAGCTCCCGGCCTACCGTGTCCACCGGGGCACCTACAAAGGCAAGGTGATCTATGCCTACAAAAACGAACGCGAAGGCATCGCCTACGTCGGCAACGAAGCCGCCTACCAACGCTACCAGCAGCTTGCCGTGCAACGCCGCATCGCGAGCGACTACGCCGCCGCCGAGATGAACCGCAACATGGCCTATGGCTGGTACGGCGCCTACGGCCCCTACGTCGGCTACCGCCACGTCGTCATCGTCCGCTGATCCGATCCCGATCCACCACTCCCACTGACATGAGATTCATACCCTCCACGCTGTTATTGATCGGCCTCACCACCATCGCGGGCGGGGCGCCCCCCCAGTCCGATGGCAACGACATGGCGGCCATCGCCGAAAAGCTGAACAACCCCGTCGCCTCGCTGATCAGCCTCCCATTCCAGAGCAACTTCGATTTCGGCGGTGGGCCGGAGGACGACGGCTACCAATACAAACTCAACTTCCAGCCGGTCATTCCCATCACCCTCAGCGACGAGTGGAAACTCATCTCCCGCACGATCATCCCCTACATCGACCAGCACGACCGGATCGGCGACACCGACCAATCCGGCCTCGGGGACATCAACGCGAGCTTCTTCCTCTCACCGAGCCATCCAGGACCCGGAAAACCCATCTGGGGCATCGGCCCCATCCTTTCCCTGCCCACCGGAACCGATGATCTCAGCAACGAGCAATGGGGTGCCGGCCCGACCGTCCTCGTATTGCAACAGGGCCACGGATGGACCTACGGCATTCTCGCGAGTCATCTGTGGAGCCTCGGCGGCGATGATGACCACGCGGACCTGAACCTGACATTCCTCCAGCCCTTCCTCAGCTACACGACACCGAAGCACACCACCTTCGGCGCGAACTTCGAGGCCGGCTACGACTGGACCGCCGAAGAATGGACCGTCCCGCTCAACCTGATGGTCACCCAGCTCGTCAAGTTCGGAGATCTCCCCGTCAGCTTCCAGCTCGGCGGACGCTACTACCTCGACAAACCCACCGGCGGTCCGGACTGGGGTCTGCGCTTCGCCGTGACCCTGGTGCTCCCCGGATCCTGACCCCTCCCGGGAAAAGCGGGCCGGCCATCATCGACCCGCTCTTCTTCCCTGCCTCTTCCATTCCCCGAATAAACCAGCAACGCACATAGAACGTATGAAGAAGACCAAACCACCGCTGACGCTTGTGGACCTTGTTCCACAACGCTGGCTCAGATCCATCCTGCCGCTCGCGCAATGCTCGGCAATCGTACTCGCCGCCACGGCCGGGCTTGCCTCCGCCCAGGACAAAAAGCCGAACATCCTGGTCATCTGGGGTGACGACATCGGAACCTGGAACATCAGCCACAACAGCCGTGGCATGATGGGCTACCAGACACCGAACATCGACCGCATCGCGAAGGAGGGCGTCTCCTTCACCGACTATTACGGCCAGCAGAGTTGCACCGCGGGCCGCGCCGCATTCATCAGCGGCAGTGTCCCCGTGCGCAGCGGCATGACCAAGGTCGGACTGCCCGGTGCGAAGGAAGGTTGGCAAAAAACGGACGTGACCATGGCCACCGTGCTCAAGAGCCAAGGCTACGGCACAGGCCAGTTCGGCAAGAACCATCAAGGAGACCGTGACGAGCACCTTCCCACCCAGCATGGATTCGACGAGTATTTCGGCAGTCTCTATCACCTCAACGCCTCCGAGGAACCGGAGAACTTCGACTACCCGAAGGACCCCGAGTTTCTGAAAAAATTCGGCCCGCGCGGAGTCATCCAGGCCACCGCCGACGGGAAGATCACCGACACCGGTCCGCTCACCAAGAAGCGGATGGAGACCATCGATGAGGAAACCCTGGCGAAGGCGAAAGACTACATCGAACGGCAGCACAAGGCAGGCAAGCCTTTCTTCTGCTGGTGGAATGCGACCCGCATGCACTTCCGCACGCACGTGAAAGCCGAGCACCGCGGCATTTCCGGTCAGGACGAATACTCCGACGGCATGGTCGAACACGACGGCCAGGTGGGGGAACTCCTCAAGCTGCTCGATGATCTCGGCATCGCCGACAACACCATCGTCCAATACTCGACCGACAACGGCCCGCACTACAACGCATGGCCGGACGCCGCCACCACCCAGTTCCGCAGTGAGAAAAACTCGAACTGGGAAGGCGCCTACCGCGTGCCTTGCTTCGTCCGCTGGCCGGGCCACTTCAAAGCGGGCATCACGCTCAACGGCATCGTCGCGCATGAAGATTGGCTGCCCACCTTCGCAGCGGCTGCCGGTGCCCCCGATATCGCGGAGAAACTCAAGGCGGGCGTCGAACTCAACGGCCGGAAATACAAGAACCATCTCGATGGTTACAACCTGACCGACTACCTCAGCGGCAAAACCGACAAATCCCCGCGCAACGAATTCTGGTATGTCAACGACGACGGCCAGGTCGTCGCCGCCCGTTACAGTGACTGGAAAGTGGTCTTCCTCGAAAACCGCGGCGAGGCATTCGGAGTATGGCGCGAGCCCTTCACCGAACTGCGCGTCCCTCTGCTCTTCAACCTGCGGAGAGATCCGTTCGAAAAATCACAGCACAACTCGAACACCTACAACGATTGGTTCCTCGACCGCGTGTTCGTCCTCGTCCCTATCCAGGCGATGGCTGGGAAATTCCTCATGACCATGAAGGAATTCCCGCCAAGCCAGACCCCCGGTTCATTCAATCTGGAGAAAATCCAGAAACAGATCTCCGGCATGACGAGCGAAGCCGCCAAATGAAATCCCATCGCAGGGCGCGCCGGCACGCGGCGCGCCCTGGCCGATGCCACTCCCTCACCCCATCCGGAAATGCGTTTTCCGGAACAACCGAACGACCACCATGAGCACCCTGGATCAGATCCTCGATCTCAAGAAACGTGTCTCCGCCTCGATCATCGGACAGGAGGCCGTGATCGACCGGTTGCTCATCGCGCTGCTCACGAACGGCAACGTCCTGATGGAGGGGCTGCCCGGCCTGGCAAAGACGCGCGCGATCAAAACGCTGGCCAGGCACATCGAAAGCAAGT
>DATLIO010000194.1:0-1691 GCA_035539355.1 Luteolibacter sp. | reverse complement strand
GCCATCGCCGACCGTCTCACGGTCCCTAACGAGCGGGTTTTCGTGAATCTCGACAAATACGGCAACACGTCCGCGGCGGCGGTTGCGATCGCGCTCGACGAAGCGAACCGTTCCGGAGCCTTCAAGCGCGGCGATCATATCGTGCTCGTCGTTTTCGGCGCCGGCCTGACCTGGGCGGCGGCAGCGGTCCGCTGGTGATTTGTAGCGGCGGTCTATGACCGTCGCTAGCTCACGGGAGGAAAATCAGCGACGGTCATAGACCGCCGCTACATTTTTTCATAGGCTCGGCCAATGGCCTACCGCACCTCTCCCGCCGACATCAAAGGCATGCCTCCGGGCATCCCGCACATCATCGGCAACGAGGCGGCGGAACGTTTCTCGTTCTACGGCATGAAGGCGGTGCTCGCCGTGTTCATGGCGCAGTACCTCCACCTGATGGACTCGCACGCCGTCGGTCCGATGAATGAAGCGGAAGCCACCGCGCGGACGCACCTTTTCAATGTCGCGGTCTACATCACCCCGTTCATCGGTGCCCTGCTCGCGGATGTCTGGTGGGGCAAATACCGGACCATCATCGCCCTTTCGCTCGTCTACTGCCTCGGCCATCTCACGTTGGCGTTCATGGGGGTGTTCGGAAACTCGCAATGGTGGTTGTTCGCCGGGCTCGGCCTGATCGCACTCGGCTCCGGCGGGATCAAACCCTGCGTTTCCGCCCACGTCGGCGATCAGTTCGGAGCCTCCAACGCCCATCTGCTGCCGCGGATTTTTAACTGGTTCTACTTCTCCATCAACTTCGGCGCGTTCATCTCGATGCTGCTCACCCCGTGGCTGCTCGAATGGTACGGCCCGCATTGGGCGTTCGGGACACCGGGCGTGCTGATGGCGATCGCGACCTTCGTTTTCTGGCTCGGGAGAAACCGCTTCATCCATGTGCCGCCCGGCCGATCGCAGTTTTTCAAGGAGCTCTTCAGCCGGTCCGGAATCAACGCGCTGCTCAAGCTGCTGCCGCTTTATCTTTTCGTGGCGATGTTCTGGGCGTTGTTCGACCAGACGGGATCGACCTGGATTTTCCAATCCGAGGACATGGACCGCAACTTCCTGGGCTTCGAGTGGCTGCCATCGCAGGTCCAGTCGCTGAACTCGGTGTTCATCTTCATTTTCATCCCGCTCTTCGCCTACGGACTTTATCCGCTGATCGACAAGATCTGGAAAATGACCCCGCTGCGGAAAATCGGGCTCGGGCTCGTGGTCATGGTGGGTTCGTTCGCCCTCGTCACCCTGATCCAGCATTGGATCGATGGCGGCGGACGGCCGAACATTTCATGGCAGATCACCGCGTTCGCGCTGCTCACCGCTTCCGAGGTCATGATCTCGATCGTCGCGCTGGAATTCGCCTACACCCAGGCGCCGAAGACGATGAAATCCGTGCTGATGTGCTACTACCTCGGTGCGGTCGCCGTCGGAAACCTGCTGGTCGTCGCGGTGAACAAATACATCCAGGTGCCGGACGCCGCTGCCATCCAACTTGAGGAGACCATCGCCAAACTGCCGGAAGACTGGAAAAACGATCCCCGCAACATCATCCTCGCGGGTTACGACAAGATCACGGGCACGGATGACGATTTCATCCAGCGGATGAAGAACGGCACCCCGCTTTCCCTGGAGATCCCGGGCGAAGCGACTTTCCGGCA
>DATLIO010000193.1:0-8457 GCA_035539355.1 Luteolibacter sp. | reverse complement strand
CCGGAAACTGGATCTATCGGATCCGGACGACCTGGGAAAACGTGGCGGTCGGGATCTTCCATCGCGAAGGGATGCTGATCGCCCCGCTCCGGAAATTCTTCGAATGGTTCTGGCCCAGATTCAACGCCCGCGCATTTGTCCTGTCCCGGTTCAACGAATATCGGGCCGACGCGTTTTCCGCATCGATCACTTCACCCGCGGTCGCCAGCCGGGCGCTGCAGCGCGTTCATCTGACCGCACGGCATCTTGACGACGGTTTCTGGAACGACATCGGCCGGCGTGTTTCGGAACAACCGGATCCTCCTGAATCCGTCTTCCATGAAATGAAGGATTTCCTGGCAGGACAACCTGATCCCGAAACCCACCGGCGGTGGCTCGCCCAAGCCTTCGCAACGGCGACCGGAACGTCCGACACCCACCCGAGCCTCAGCGACCGGACCAAGGCGCTGGGCGTGAACCACGACAGACAACTTCTGCCTCCCCTCGCCAGCAGTGCCACCGAACGGTTTCTCGGCCCACTGGGGCAGAAATTGCGGTCTGACTTCGATGCCAGGTGGCGTCAAAGCACCGCCGTCAACTGGAGCGCATCCCATCAGGAAAACCTTTCCTCCAGACAGAAGCTCTCCGAGATAGAGTTGAGCACCGCCGGACGCGCGCTGACCACGGACGAAGAGTGGGAGGTTCTCGGTCTCCGACTCCAGACAACGGGCGTGGAATCGAATGAAAACGCCCTGCGTTCATTCGTCCACCGTCACCCGAAACACGAACACGCCACGTTCATCCTGGGTTCGCACCTGCTTGATCAGGATCGTGAAGAGGGTCTTGCATTGATGGAGAAGCTGGCCGCGAATCCGACGAACACCATCCATTGCCTGGGCATGATGGCGGGCTACTTCGATCGTCAGGGAAATCAGGATGCGGTGAGATCCATCAAGGAGCGCGCGGATCTTCATGACTCGCAGATGAATCCGGCCATCCAGGCCCGGAACCACCTTTCGAAGAACGACGTTTTCATCCCCCATGGTCTCGAAGGCAAGGCGGTCGGCTCGATCGTGGCGACACTCAAGCGGGAGAAGGTGGTGAGAGAGGCCTGGCTCGTCCGCAAGGAACATGCCGTGTTCTCAAACTGGAATCACTACGTCCTCGCTTTGGATCTCAAATTCCCATCCTTCACCATCACCACGGAATCCACCACCGCCGCGCTCCTCCAACGCATCGCCGATGACATCCGGGTCGATGGTTACCTGCTGGTCATCGGGGACCAGGGTGACATGAAGCCCGCGTGCAAATCGATCCGAAGCCAGCAGCCGGACGCCAGGATTTACGTCAAAGCCTGATCCAACGGCACGAAAGGAAGCTCATGAGCCTCCGCCACCGGTTTGCATGTCAGCTTTCCGCCGTGGATGTTGATGGCCGAGCGGAGCTCCTTCCTCACCTCGATCGCCCCTTCCAGTCCTCTTTCCGCGATGAGCTGGATCCACGGATGGGTGACGTTGTTCAGAGCCTGGGTCGCGGTCCGGGCATAGGCACCGGGCATGTTGGCGACGCAGTAATGAAGCACGCCTTCCTCTTCGTACGTCGGATTGTCATGGGTCGTCGGCCGCGTGGTTTCGGCGCAGCCGCCCTGATCGACGGCGATGTCCACGAACACACCGCCTTTCGGCATGAGGCGGAGCATTTCGCGCGTGATGAGTTTCGGAGCTTTCGCGCCGGGCACCAGCACCGCCCCGATGACGAGATCGGCCCGCGGAAGAAGATCCGCGAGATTGGCTTCGTTCGAGTAAACGGTGTGGCCGCCCATCGTGATGTCGAGAAACCGCATCCGCTCGAAATCGACTTCGAGGATCGTCACGTCGGCCCCGATGCCTGTGGCGACACGGGCCGCGTTCACTCCGGCGGTTCCGCCACCCAGAACCACCACACGTCCCGGAGCGACTCCGGGAACGCCGCCGAGAAGGATGCCACGGCCGCCGGTATGCTTCGCGAGATGATAGGAACCGACGATCGCCGACATGCGGCCCGCGATCTCGCTCATCGGTTCGAGAAGTGGCAGATGACGGTTCACCTCCAGCGTTTCGTACGCGAGCGAGGTGCAACCGCTGGCGATCAACCCTTCGGTCAGGGATTTGTTCGCGGCGAGATGGAGATACGTGAAAAGCAGATGATGCGGTCGAAGAAGCGCTGTTTCGGAAGGTTGCGGCTCCTTCACTTTGACGACCATCTCCGCTTCCGAAAAAACCTCCGCGGCTGAACCGAGGATGCGGGCACCCGCCTTTTCATACTGGCTGTCGGCATAGCTGGCGCCTTCACCCGCATTCGTTTCCACGAAAACCTGATGACCTCGCTTCGTCAGTTCCGCGATGGAGCCCGGAGTCATGCTGACCCGGTTCTCCTGCGCCTTGATTTCCTTCGGGACGCCGATGTTCATGGTTACAAGGAACGCGAGATCTCCCGTGACAATCTGCCCAGCGCTTCGTTCATGGCCGCGATGCGCGGAGCGAAATCCAGTTTGTCCGCCGATGGGCTGAAAGGCACTTCGGTGCGGAAATTTTTCGGCTGCAGCGGCAATCCCCTCACCGGCTGCAATTTCCACGTGCATGCAAGGACGACACGATCGGATCCATCGGATTCGAATTGCGAGATCCGGAGCTCGAGAAGCTTCGTGTAATCGAGCGTCACGAAATTATCGATCGGCTGGATGTTCATCGATCCGGTGAGACGGCTGAGATTCATCGAGACGACGCGAGAGATGCCGGCGTCGAGCGGTTCGGCCCAGAGATGATAGCTGCTCATCTTGAGTTCACCTGAACCGACACGGGTCACGATCTGCTGCCGGTCGAGATAACTTGGCAGGGAAGGCCGGCCGATCGCAACCGCGGGAGTCGCGGAGCCTACCGAACGATCTCCGACCACCGGATCGAGGAGATAGGTCACCGACGAATCTTTGACCGGCTCAAAAACGTTGCAGGCACCCAGCAACAGGAACGGAAGCAAGAAGAAGGCTTTCATGATCATTCGTTTTCTTTTCCGGAAATGAGCGCGTTCGGATTCCGCTTCAGGTCGTTCGCGAGTTCCTTGATCGCACGGGAAGCGCGCTCGGTTTCTTCAAGGACATTCTGGAAGCGCATGAGGACCGGAGCGCGGGGATTGGTGACGAGACTGAGTTCGGCGGCGGTTTCGTTGATCTTCGTCAGGCTTTCATCGGCCCGTTTCATGACGGCCGAAAAGTCCGCGAGCAGAGGATCGATCCCCTGGTTCATCTTCGCACTGAGTTCGTTGATCTCCTTCAACGAGGCGTCCAGATTGTCGATGGCGCTGGCCAGCTTCTCGTTGCCGGTGATCTTCTGGATGTCCTCGGTGATGTCGACGACGTTCGCGCTGATGCGTTTCATGTCGAGCGCGGCGAGCTGCTCCTTCGCGCTGACGACGGTCGCGCGCAGATCGTCGATGATGCCCTGGAGATCGAGCGCGTTGAATTTTTTCAACCCGTCCGCGATGCCCGCGATGAGCTCATCGATCTCGGTGCCGACGCTGGGGACCACCGGCAGCCCGGGATCGACCTTCTCCTTGTACACAAAACCCGGCTCCTTAGGCATGATGTCGAATTCAACATACAACTGACCCGTCAGCAGGCTCTGCTGCTTCATGCCCGCGCGGAGTCCGTTGCGCACCGCGAGCTCGATGTGCTCGGGCTTGGAGAAATCGATCGCGGGTCCGTTGGCCGAACTGATGGACTTCAGTTCCTTTTCGCCCAACTGGACGACCACCGGGATGACCTTGCGGTTGTTGTCCGCGTCCACCAGCACGCTGATGGATTTCACGCTGCCGATCCTGACCCCGCCGAAACGGACGTCGGAGCCGACCTGCAGGCCGTTCGCGCTTTTCTGGAAATAGATCAGGATGTCATGGGTCCGCTCGAAGTATTTCCCCGCGCCGAAAAGCACCACCGCGATGCCGGCGATGATGAGGCCGACGAGGGTGAAGATGCCGATGACGGTGGGGCTGGCTTTCTTGCTCATGGAGAATTGGGATCTTCGCCGCGGTTGAGGAAGACGCGCACGGCGGGGTTGTCGGAATGATCGCGGAGTTCCTTCGGATCGCCGGTCGCCCCTTGGGTGCGTGTGGCAGTATCGAGGAAGATCGAGTTGTTTGCGACTGCGAAAATACTGGAGAGTTCGTGGGTCACGATGACGATCGTCGAGCCGAGGCTGTCGCGGAGCCGGAGGATCAGGTCATCGAGGCGGCGCGAACTGAGCGGATCGAGGCCCGCGCCCGGTTCGTCGAGGAAAAGGATGTCGGGATCGAGCGCCATCGCCCTGGCGATCCCGGCGCGTTTGTTCATGCCTCCGCTGACCTGGGACGGATAATAATCCTCATATCCGGAAAGGCCGACGAGCGCGAGTTTGTAGGAAACGAGGTCGGCGATCGTCTTCGGATCGAGGGAGGTGTTTTCCTCGAGCGGCATCGCGATGTTTTCCGCAAGGGTCATGGAAGACCACAGGGCGCCCGACTGGTACATCACGCCGAGGCGTCTGATGAATTCTCCGCGTCCGGCCGGATCGGTCGTGGTGAAATTACGGCCGTCGTAGTAGACTTCGCCCTTCGCTGGTTCGCGCAGGCCGATGAGGTGGCGCAACAAGGTGCTTTTGCCGCAGCCGGATCCACCCATGATGACGAAGATGTCCTTTTCCTGGATGTCGAAATTCAGGTCCTCCATCACCACGAAGGAACCGTAGGCCATCGTGAGGTCGCGGACGGAGATTCTGGCTTTCGGTTCGTCCATGGTCAGATGTCGAGCACGGTGAAAATGGCGGCGAACGCCGAATCGAGGACGATGACGGCGGTGATGGAGGAGACGACGGCCTTCGTCGTCGCTTCACCGACGGCGGCGGACGAATTCCCCGCGCGCATGCCGTGGAGGCAGCCGGCGATCGCGATGGCCGCGCCGAAGAAGAAGCTTTTGAAAACACCGAGCGAGGCGGTGGTCAGCGTCACCGCGGTCAATGTCTCGTTCCAGTAGAGGATCGGCGGGATACCGACGGCGGCACCGACAAGCATGCCACCGAGGATGCCGACGAGGGTTCGAATAGATGGTGAGGATCGGCATCATCAGCACCAGCGCGAGCAGCCGCGGCAGGACGAGGAAGTCGAACGGGTCGAAGCCGAACGTTTTCAACGCGTCGATTTCCTCGTTGGCTTTCATGCTGCCGAGGTTCGCGGCGAAGGCGGCGCCGGTGCGGCCGCTCATGATGATCGCCGTCATGACGACGCCCATTTCACGGACCATCGCGATGCCGACGAGGTCGGCGACGTAGAGGTTGGCTCCGAAGTTGGTGAGCTGGACGTTCCCGACAAAGGCGAGGATCAGGCCGATGAGGAAGCTGATCAGCGAAACGATCGGCAGTGCCTGCGCCCCGCATTGCTGGAGGATCAGCCAGAAATCGCTGCCGCGGAAACGGGCTTTGCCGACGCAGAAACGTCCGATCGCGAGGACCGATTCGCCGACGAAATCGATGAGGCAGCCGATGCCCTGGGCGATGTTGATCGAAATCTTCCCGAGCTTCCGGATGTCCGAATCCGGCTTCGAGCGGTCTTTCGCGTCGCTGCGCTCCGGGACCGCGAGCGCCAGTTCCATCAGTCCGCGGAGGTTGTCCGGCAACCCGTCGAGCGGCGGTTTTTCGGCATCTTCGCCGGATTTCAGATGGGCCTTCAGATGGGAGAAAATAAAGGCGGGGAGAGAGGAATCGAAGTGGCCGAGCGCCGAGGTTTCGAAACGGGAGGGGAAGCTTTCGGGCGCATCCCCCTCGATCGACGGGACGGCCCCGCCGCTGCGCCATTCGCCGGAAAGCTCAAGCACCGCCGCTCCGCCCTCCGTTTTCCACCGCGCGACCGGTTCCGCGTTGTCGCTCACTGGCATTGCGCCGAATTTGCCGGTTATTCGTGCCAAAACAAGGACGGAAGAGAAAAGGAACCACTGAAACTCCCGGGGCCTTCATTGACAGCCTGATGGGGACGGCGTTTACTCCTAACCAATGCGTGCCCTTCGATGGATCCTGACCTGCGCGATGATCGTTTCATCGCTGGGCTGCTCCTTCGTCCCACGAAAGGCGCCTTGGCAGGACGCGGTGGAGCGCCAGGTCGCACAGCTCGGCTACCGCAACTGGATCATCGTGACCGAGGCTTCGTTCCCCGCCCACAACCGGCCGGGATTCCGCCATATGACGGCGGACGTCGACGTGCCGGAGGCGGTCGACTACGTGCTGCGGACGCTGGAGCAGAACGAGCACGTCCGGCCCCGGGTTTACCTGCCGCGGGAGCAGCGTTCGGTGGAGAATGACTTCGCCCCGGGGATGGATGAAATGCGGAAACGCATCCGGGAATCCCTCCACGGCCACGAATTCACCGAACTGGACCAGCAGTCGCTCATCACGCTGCTGGAAAGCGCGAACAAGAGTTTCGACGTGCTGGTGATCCGCACCCACACCGCCCTGCCTTACTCGTCGGTTTTCCTCGAATTGCAGCCAGGATACTGGGACACCGAGTCGGAAGCCCGTCTCCGGAGCAGGATTGAGTCGGAAAGGATGCAAAAACTCTCGCGACCTTTCCCGTGATAGGCATTCTCGGCGCGTGAGCAGCAAAGACGAAGAAATCCGCATCGAACGCGCCAACGCCTGGATCGGCGATGCCGTGCTGGCCCTTTTCGCACGCCAGTTCGTGCTTCGCGAACGGAACGCGATGGACGGCGAGTGGTTCACCCGGATGACCTCCAACGAATTCCTCAGCGCGTTCGGCAATCCGACCCGGGTGGAAGCCTCGATCGGAAAGCTGTTTCTCGACGGCGGCCTCGACGCTGCTTTCGGCTGGATGGACGAGAATCTCGTCCCGCTTTTCCGAAAGCAGATCGCGAAGCGGCCTTAAGCCTTGTCCTTCTTCTCGTCGTCCTCCGCGCCGACGATCAGCGAGGTGACGACACCGCCTGCCAGCAAGGCGAGGATCACACCGAGAACGACGAAGTTGAACGAGCCTCCGAGCAGGTCTTTCAACCAGTGCGCGGCGAGCATTTTCACGCCGACGACGAGCAGGATCAGTGACAGCGCGGGTTTGAGGTAACGGAACTTCGCGATCAGGCCGGCGAGGGCGAAATACAGCGAACGCAGGCCGAGGATCGCGAAGACGTTGCTGGTGAACACGAGGAACGGGTCCGCGGTGATCGCGAAGATCGCCGGGATCGAATCGACCGCGAAAATCACATCGGTGACCTCGACCAGCACCAGCGCGACGGCCAGCGGGGTGAGCAGCCATTTTCCGGGCACCGCGTTCTGGACGACCGGGTCGGGAATGACTTCCGCGCCGGGGACCTCAGGCTCGCGCGAGGTTTCGGCACCGGCTTTCACGAGGAAATGCTGGCCGTGGTAATCCCGGGTGATCGGGAAGCGCTTCTTCAGGAAACGCACGACGCTGTGATTCTCCGGATGCTCCTCCTTTTCCTTCATGAAGAGCATCTTCAAAGCCGTGGCGATCAGGAAGACGCCGAAGAAATAGAGGATCCAGTGGAAATTCTGCACCAGCGCGGCGCCGACGCCGATCATGACACCGCGCATCAGCAACGCTCCGAGAATACCCCAGAAAAGCACGCGGTGCTGGTATTGGGCGGGCACGGCCAGCGAGCCGAACACCATCGCGATGACGAAGATGTTGTCCACGCTGAGCGATTTCTCGACGACGTAGCCGGTCAGATACTTGGTCGCCGCGAGCTTGCCGTTGTTGACCACCCCGTCCACGGCGTCCCGAGCATTCCCCAGGTTGAACCAGTGGTTTTCGTAGGCGAAATAAACGAGAACCGAGAACGACAGGCCGAGCGTGATCCAGATGGCCGACCAACCGAGCGATTCCTTCATCCCCACGACATGGGATTTCCGATGGAACACGCCGAGGTCCAGCGCGAGCATCAACAACACGAATCCAACGAAAATCACCCAGGCCCAAATCATCCAGGCAAGCTGGCGCGGCGATCAGGATCAGGCCATTGGAATCTCCTCGGGATTTTCCACTTTCTCGGATCTTGGTGCATCGGGATCGATGCTCGCGATGACCTTGTCGACGCGGATGCCGTCCATATCGACGATCTCGAAAATCCAGCCGCTTTCCCTGATGATGTCACCTTCCGTCGGCACCCGGTTCAGGATGGCTCCGAAATATCCGGCGATCGTCTGGTATTCGTCGCCCGCCTCGATGGGATGGACGAAGCCCTCGAGGTGACGGCCGAGCTTCTCAATCTCGAAAAGCCCGTCGATCAACCAGCTGCCATCCTTCCGCTGCTGGATCGTCAGCACGCGGCGCTCCTCGACCGAAGGCACGTCACCGACAATCGACTCCATCAGGTCGATCAGCGTCACCATGCCGATGACCCCGCCGAATTCATCGATGACAAATGCGACGTGGAACCCCGTGCTGCGG
>DATLIO010000192.1:0-1958 GCA_035539355.1 Luteolibacter sp. | reverse complement strand
AGTGCTCATTTCCACGCTGGAACATCATTCGAACATCGTGCCGTGGCAGATGCTTTGCGAACGGACGGGTGCCACGCTGAAAGTGATCCCGTGCGATGACAGCGGCACGCTGGACCAAGCGGCGTTTTCGGCGCTGCTGACGGACAGGACGAAGGTGCTTGCCCTCGGATGGATTTCGAACGCGTTCGGCACGGTGAATCCGGTGGCCGAAATGACCGCCGCCGCGAAAAAGGCGGGTGCTTACGTGCTTCTCGACGCCGCGCAGGCGACACCCCACGTGAGAATCGACGTGCAGGCCGTCGGAGCCGATTTCGTCGCGATCTCGGGCCACAAGGTCTATGCGCCCACGGGGACCGGTGTGCTTTGGGGGAAAGCGGATGTTCTGAACGACCTGCCGCCATGGCGCGGAGGCGGCGAGATGATCAAGGAGGTCACTTTCGAAAAGACGACCTACAACGAGCTGCCTTTCAAATACGAAGCGGGCACCCCGAACATCGAGGGGGCGATCGCCCTGGCGGCGGCGCTCGATTTCGTGAATGAGATCCGGCTCGACGAAATCCTTGATCATGACCGCAAGCTCATCACCGCCGCGGCGGAAGGGCTGTCCGGCATCTCCGGGGTGAAACTTTACGGTCCGGCGGATCGGGTGGGGTCCTTGTCCTTCGGCGTCGAAGGCGTGCATCACTATGATCTCGGCACGTTGATGGACCAGATGGGCGTCGCCGTGCGCACCGGACATCATTGCTGCCAGCCGCTGATGGCGCGTTTCGGGATTTCCGGGACGACGCGGGCTTCGTTCGCGGTTTATAATACGATGTCCGACGTCGATGCGCTGATCGCATCGGTGACCAAGGCCATCGGCATGCTGCGCTGAAAATTCCGACACCATGAAAATCGTCCTCGGCATCACCGGATCGATCGCGGCCTTCAAGGCGGCGGACATCGCGTCGCAACTGGTCAAACTGGGCCACGAAGTGAGTGTCGTGATGACGAAGGCGGCGACGGAATTCATCACACCGCTCACCCTGCAGGTGCTGACGCGGCGGCCGGTGCTCGTTTCATTGGAGGATGAGAAGCAGTCGTGGAAGCCCGGGCACATCGAATTGGCGGACAACGCCGATCTGCTGGTGGTCGCTCCGGCGAGCGCGGATGTGATCGGAAATTTCGCGAACGGGCTCGCTCCGGATCCTCTTTCGTCGATCTACCTCGCGCTGCCGCGGACGACTCCCGTCCTGATCGCTCCGGCGATGAACGGAAAGATGTGGCTGCATCCGGCCACGCAGCGGAACGTTTCCCAACTCAAGGCCGATGGCTGTCATTTCGTCGAACCCGCGGAAGGCATGCTGGCATGCGGTTACGAAGGCGTCGGCCGGCTCGCGCCCGTGGAGGAAATTCTCCTGGCGATCGGTGGGTTTGGTTCCGATCCTGCTAAGTGATGGGCCGGATGGCGTCACGACAGGTTCTTTGGCAAAGGCTGCAGCGTCTGCACGATGGCGGCATCGACTCGGTCGTGGTCACGGTGATCGGCGCGCGGGGAAGTGTCCCGACGGATGTGGGCGCGAAAATGATCGTCACGGCCGAGGGACTGCATTGCGGGACCGTGGGTGGCGGGAAAATCGAATCGCGCACCATCGCGGAGGCCCAGGCGATCCTCGCTGATCCCGCCTCGCCGGTGTGCCAGACACGCTGCTGGAATCTGCAGCGGGACATCGCCATGACCTGCGGCGGGGAAATGACGCTGCTTTTCGAAGTCGAGAAAGCGGAGGCCACCTGGCGGATCTTCATTTTCGGGGCAGGGCATGTTTCCCAGGCGCTCGTGCCGGTGCTGGCGACGCTTTCGTGCCGGATCACGGTGTTCGATGTCCGGCAGGACTGGCTGGACCGGTTGCCGCATTCGGGAAACCTGATCACCCGCTGCGTGGCCGGATGCAGCCACATCTTTCCGTTCATCGCCGGAG
>DATLIO010000191.1:0-4369 GCA_035539355.1 Luteolibacter sp. | reverse complement strand
GATCATGCCCACCGTGCTCATCATCATGGCCTTGCTCATCGGCACCATGGCCTACCTGATGATCAACGCGATCTTCTCGACGATCTCGGGCATGAGCCGCTGACGTTCTCCTCAGACTCCGAAGCGCTGGCGGAACGCCTGTGCCTGCCGTCGGGAAAACACGACCTTGCCCCTGTCCGCCACCTCCGCGGAGAATCCTCCGTCTTCACGACGGATCGCGACGAGCATCTGGAGCCTCACGATCTGACTGCGGTTCACGCGGACGAAATCCCTGTCACCTAACAGAACCTCGATCTCCTTCAGGCTCCGGCAGAGAACGATGGGCTTCCTCCCGCGCACGTGAAGCGTCACGTAGCTTCCCTCGCTTTCCGCGAGGATCACATCCTCGACGGGGACGAGCCAGCAATGGACCTGATCGGAAAAAGCCACGACGTCCGCACTCTGCCGAGCGACGTCGGTTTTCCGCATCTTCGCCACCGCCCGCATCAACCTCCCCGGTTCGACGGGTCTCAGCAGATAGTCGGTCACATCCACTTCGAAAGCCTCCACCGCGTAATCCTCGCTCGACGTCGTGACGACCACCGGGATGTGGAGCGACCGCAACTCCCGGGCAAATTCCAACCCACCGGATCCCACATCGCAGAGATCCAGAAAAACCCCATCCACTTTCCGCGTGAGGATGGTTTCCCGGGCATGGGCAATATCGTCCGTCTCCAACACGTGTGACGATGGCAACAGCAGTTGCAACGCTTGCACAAGCTCCCCTCTGGCGGCTCCCCGCCCGCCGATGACCAACAACTCCATAAATGAACAGGCACAATGACTACGCCTAACAGACCGTTCGCTTCATAACGCGATTGCGTATAAATTCCGCGCTATTGCCGAATACCGGCGTTTTTAAGAAATCAAAGGGATCAAACCTTCTGCGGTTCCCGTTACCACTCAACGGCCATAAATCACCGGCCACCAAACAATCAGACCGTCCGAACAAACCACATTGTTCCGCGGTCTCCATCCATCGAGAAGGCGCCCTCCGGAAATCCCGCCGGAAGCACCTATCATGAAAGCATCACCCTTCCGCCTTTTCGGCTCGCGATTTTCCCCGTCCTCTTCGCTTTGCGCCTCCATCTTCATCCCGATGCTCGCCGCAAGCGCGGCCGCCCAAGGCCAATATCAGCTCGATGGTGGCACGGGCAGCGTCAGCTCGGCTTTCACCTACGACGGCGAAAGCATCGGTGACACGTTCATCCCGCAGGCTCCCTATTTCGAAAGCACCGGCCAGCGGGATGCGTTCCTCGTGCGCGGCGGCGGCACCCTCACCCTTTCCGCCGGGGCCGATGTCTCGGTCATCAACAACGCCAACCACACCGCTTTCGCCCGCGTCGGATACGGAACGAACGGCGCGCTCGTGATCGCAGCGGATTCCATCCTCAGAGTCGGCCAGGCAACCCGTTACGCGAACTTCCATGTCGGCCATGATGCGACCGGCCTCGTCAACCAGACCGGCGGCTCCGCATCGTTCATCGGCTCGGTCAACATCGGCGCCAACGGCGGAAACGGGACTTACACGATCAGCGGCGGCACCTTCAACTTCGACCAGACCTCGGACGGCGGCACCAGTCTCCTCACCGTTGGCTTCAACAATTCCGCCGCGGGATCCGACGACTCCACCGGCACCTTCAACATCAATGGAGGAGCCGTGAACATCCTTTCCAGCCACGGCGGCAGCACCCAGTTCATCCTCGGAAACCGCGTCAACACCGCCCTCGGCAGCTCCAATCCGTCCGGAACCGGAAATGGCACCCTCAACCAGACCGCCGGCACGTTCACCATCGGGGCCGGCGCGAACCTGTTCCTCTCCGGTTATGGAAACGGAACCTACAATTTCTCCGGCGGTACCCTGCAGATCGGCGGAACCTCCCTCAACGAATCCTACGCCGGCGCAGGAGAATACGATTTCAACCTCTCCGGCGGAACCATCCGCGTCACCGGCTCCGATCTGGTCACCGCGGTCGACATGAATCTCACGTCCGGAACCTCCACCATCGATACCAACGGCCTCAACGCCACCCTCACCGGAACCATCGACGGCCCTGGCACTCTTGTGAAGTCGGGTTCCGGCCAGCTCAACCTCGAAGGAAATGTCGCGCGCTCCTTCGGTGCCCTCAGCGTTTCCGCCGGCACCACCGACCACCGGGCCGGCACCACCGGCGTTGGCGCACTCCTCGTCGGAGCCTACTCCCCGGGCTCTCCCTCGGGCAGCATGACTCTCTCCGGCGGCACCCTCAACGTGACCTCCCCCGCGAGCGCCGCCTACATCGGCGCCGGTGGAAATTCCGGCACCCTCGACATCACCGGCGGCACCCTGAACCTCGGCGTCACCTCCGATCCCTCGGTCCGTGTCGAATTCTACGTCGGCGCCTTCGGCGCCACCAGCACCGGCACCGTCAACCACTCCGGCGGAGTCGTGAACAAACTTTCCGATGAAGGCACCTTCCAGATCGGCAACCAAGCCACTGGAATCTACAACCTGTCCGGCACCGGCGAACTCAACATTTACGGTCCCAACAGCATCGTCCTGGGCCGGTCCGTCGGTAGCAACGCGGGCAACGGAACCCTCAACATCTCCGGCGGCTCCCTCAACTTCTTCGAAGGCGCCGACCTCTCCATCGGCGGCGCGCAAGCCTCGGAACCCGCCGGGCTCGGCACCGGAATCGTCAACCAAACCGGCGGTACCGTTTCCATGGGCAACGGCAGCGTCGTTATCGGCCAACGCGGAAATGGCACCTACAATCTGAACGGCGGAATCCTCGAAATCGGCGGCACCAATCGCCTCCGCCAAGGTGTCGGCGGAACCGCCACCTTCAACCTCGGCGGCGGAACCCTCCGCGTCGCCGGCTCCGCCCTCACCTCCGGCCTCGATATCAATGTCACCGCCGGAAACTCGGTCATCGACACCAACGGCCTCAACGCCACCCTCTCCGGCGATCTCGCAGGCAACGGCACCCTTTACAAGATCGGTGCCGGCAATCTGAACCTCTCCGGCGACAACAACCTCACCGGCTCATTCTACGTGGCTGGCGGAGCCGTCAACCAGACCGGCGGGGATTCCACGGTCCGCTATTTCGCCGTCGGCTCCGGATCGGGATACTCGGGTGATTTCACCATCACCGGCGGCGGCCTTGAAATCACCAACGCGCTCCAGATCGGCGACTTCGGCGGAACCTCGACCTTCACCATCGATGGCGGCGACGTTTTCGTCGGTGAAATCACCAACGGTGCGGCGCTGAACATCGGCAACCAGGGCGGCACCGGCACACTGAATCTGGAAAGCGGTTCGCTCACCCTCGGCTACGGCATCCACGCCCTCGGCCGCATGGACAACCGCCCCACCGGCACCCCGGCAGGCTCCGGCACGATCAATGTCGACGGCGGCCTTCTGGAAATCGTCGACGGCGGCAGCCTCATCCTCGGCGACCGCATCCTGCAGAACTCCAACACCGGCCTTCCTTCAAAGGACGCCTGGGGAAGCGGCGAACTCAACCAGACCGGCGGCATCGTCCGGGTCACCGATGGTTCGCTTTTCATCGCCGGATTCGGAGCCAACGCCAGCGGCACCTACAATCTCGACGGCGGAACACTGGAAATCGGCGGAACCTCGCTCCGTGCCCGCTACAACAACAGCGTCTCGCAGACGAACTTCAATCTCGGCGGCGGCTTGATCAAGGTGATCGGCTCGCAACTTCAGACCGACGTTCATTTCAACCTCCGCGACAACACCGTCTCCACCTTCGACACCGGAACATTCGGCGCATCCGTCTCCGGCTTTGCTGGAACCGGCGATCTGATCAAAACCGGCCTCTCCAACCTGGCGATCGCCTCCGACAGTTCGATCCGGAAGCTCACGGTCAACCAAGGCAGTGTCAGCTCCACCGCGGACGTGACGGTCACCGATCTCCATCTCGGCGCAAGCACCTCGTTCTCCGGAACGGGATCGCTCCAGGTCAACGGACGTTTCACCGGCACGGGTAACCTCGGGATCGCAACCCGCATCGATGGCACCCTGGCCGTCGGCAACAGCCCCGGCATCCTTTCGGTTTCAACCGATCTCACGATTGGTGCCGGCGCGGTTTTTGAAATGGACCTCTCCGGTGACGAACCGGGAATCGCCGGGCTTACCTTCGACCAGATCGATCTCAGCCTGGGCAAATTTGAAATGGAGGACGGAGCCATCTTCTCGATCGGTTTCGACGACGTCGATTTCAACGCCGCCTTCTGGGACACCTCCCGGTCATGGCTCGTGGTCGACGGTGACGGCACCGGAGAAGTGGTCGTCGGAGACGTGACCCTCACCGGTTCCGAAGATTAC
>DATLIO010000190.1:0-5442 GCA_035539355.1 Luteolibacter sp. | reverse complement strand
GGATGCCGCAGGTCGTCGTCGCGTTTTCGAGGGCCTGGACGAGTTCCGCGAACACCTTGGCGGCGAATTGACCGTGCTGTTGCTCCGCGGGCTGGGCAAGGGGATTGATGTCCATGAATTCGACATGGATCTGCTCGGCCGCTGCATCGAGGAACTGCGTTCCCGGCAGGAAAGCCGGGTCTGATCTCCGCGATTGCGCATTTCGGGCTCGTGGGTAATTTCCCACTCATGCGCTTCAAAAAATCCGCTCTGCTACTGCTTTCCCCGCTCTTCGCAACCTGGGCGGTCGCCGCGATTTCCACCCCGCTTGAGGTGTCGCCCGAGATCTCCAAGGAGACTTCGCAGAAGGTCCCGGATGCCGAGGGTCCCGCGAAAGCCGCGCTGGAGGCTTTCCGCGCCGGTGACCACGAGAAAGCCATCGCGCTGGCGACCCCTCTCGCCGCCTCCGGAAATCCGGAAGCGCTCTACCTGCTCGGATTCGCCCATGAGAGCGGCAAGGGCGTCGAGGTGTCACGCGACAAGGCGCTGGAATTCTACACGAAAGCCTCGGCGGCAGGGCAGAAGGATGCCGTTTACCGGCTCGCTTTCATCCTGCTCGCTTCCGAGAAGGAGGAAGAGCGGACCAAGGCGCGCACCCTGCTTGAAGGTGCCCTCAAAACGGACCCTGCGGTCGCCGGCCGCATCCTTGGCGAAGCATGGATGCGCGGCCGCTTCAGCAAGGAGCCTGATTTCGACAAGACCGTCGAAGCCTGGAACGCCGCCGCCGCTAAAAATGACGCGCCTTCGATCATGTTGCTGGCCCGCCTGTATGAAGGTCAGTTCGGTTTCGCGGACAAGAAGGACGCGAAGAAATCCCTCTCGTTCTACAAGAAAGCCGCCGAGCTCGGCGAGCCCGCGGCGATGTCATCGCTCGCTTCCCGTCTGCTCAACGGCGACGAATCGATCCGCAACGAAGCCGAAGGCCGCGAGTGGCTGAAGAAGGCGATCGAAGCGAAGGACTACTCCGCCTATCTGGTCCTCGGCGACTTCGAGGAGAACGTGAAGAAGGACCTCAAGGCGGCGCTCGCCGCTTATGAAAAAGGCAAGGACGCCGAGCAGGTCGACAGCATGATCCGCGCCGCCGTTTTCTATCTCGAAGGCAAAGGCGTCGAAAAAGATGTCGAGCGCGGCAACCGCCTTCTTGAAGCCGCTGCCAAGGCCGGCAGCGCGGACGCGCACCTGCGCCTCGCGATCAATGCGTTCGGTGGCGAAAAACCCGACGTCGCGAAAGGCTACGGCCACCTCGTGAACGCCGCCAGCGGTGGCATCGTCGAAGCGCAGAACGAACTGGGCCTGCTTTACCTCTCCGGCAAATTGGGCGGAGCCGATGCTCCCGCCGCCGCCGCCTGGTTCACCCGCGCGGCTCAGGCCGGGTTCGCGGCTTCGCAGAACAACCTCGGCACTCTCTTCGAGCGCGGTGCCGGGGTTCCGCAGAATTTCCAGAACGCGGGCCAGCTTTACGCGCTCGCCGCCCAGCAGGGACATGGCCAGGCAACGCTCGCGCTCGCACGGCTCCACGTCCACGGAGCCGGCACCAAGAAGGATCTTCCGAAGGCATGGGCGCTCGCAACCGTCGCCGGTGAGCGCGGGGAAAAGGACGCCGCTTCCGTGATCAAGGAGCTGGAAGCGAACATGAGCGCCGACCAGCTGGCCGCGGGCAAGAAGCAGCTCGAGGAAATGAAGGCCGCTCCGAAAGCCGCGCCGAAAGCCGCTCCGAAGTCCGAAGTTACAACGGAGCCCAAAGAGGCTCCGAAGGCTCCGAAGAAGTAACATCGGTTGACTCCATGCGGCGGTGTGGGAATCTTTCGCGATACCCGCATCCGCCATGGCTAGCAAAGGTCAGTTTCCCGAAGAACAATCCGCCGACGGAGAATTCCAACGTCAGGAGGACGCATTCCGGGATTGGGTGAAGCAGGATGGGGACGCGCGCTATGAAGTGGCCGCGGACCGATATCATCTTTACGTCTCGCTCGCGTGTCCGTGGGCGAGCCGGGCGGTGATCGTCCGGAAACTTCTCGGACTTGAGGATGTCATCGGACTGACCGTGGTCGATCCCGTCCGCGACCATCTCGGCTGGGCGTTCCGCGAAGGGGATGGATTCACCACCGATCCGGTGAACGGCTTCGAGTATCTCGCCGAAGCGTATCTCGCGAGCGATCCGGATTTCCGCGGGCGGGTGACGGTGCCGGTCCTTTGGGACAAGCAGCACAAGCGGATCGTCAACAATTCCGAAGACGACATCTGCCGGATGTTCAACGATGCCTTCCGCCCGCTGGGAAACGGAGCGGACTTGTTTCCGGACGACCTTTCCGGGGAGCAGGAAACGCTCTCGGAGTTCATTTACGAGAACATCAACAACGGTGTGTATCGAGCCGGATTCGCTTCGGCGCAGAAGGTCTACGAACGGGCGTGCCGGAAGCTGTTCGCCGCGCTCGATGAAATCGAGGCGCGGCTTGCCGGGCGGCGTTATCTGTTCGGAACACGGATCGTCGAAAGCGACTGGCGCTTGTTCTGCACCCTCGTCCGCTTCGATGCGGTCTATCACGGGCATTTCAAATGCAACGTCCGCCGGATCATCGATTACCCGAATCTCCACGGCTATCTGCTCGATCTCTACCAGCAGCCGGGGATCGCGGAGACGGTGAACATCGACCACATCAAACGGCATTACTATTTCACCCACGACGACATCAATCCGACGCGGATCGTCCCGATCGGACCCGAGCTCGATTTCACCGCGCCGCATGGGCGGGAAAGCGTTCCGGAAAAAACCGCTTGATGTTGACTAAAAGGTAAACTATTATTTTCCCATGGGTCGCACGAGTGATGCCAAAGAACGCCTGCTTGAGGCCGCTCTGGATTTGATCTGGAAGCGGTCCTACGGCGCTTTGACCATCGATGCGATCTGCGAGCAGGCGGGAGTGAAGAAAGGGAGCTTTTACTACTTCTTTGAATCCAAGGCGGTTCTGGCCGCCGCGGCGCTCCACGAAAGCTGGTATTCCTGCGGCAAGGAGTATTGGGACGAGATTTTCTCGGCCTCAACGCCGCCGCTCGAACGGATCGAGCATTTCATGAAGTCCGTTTACGACGGCCAGGTCAAAGTCCTCGCCGAACACGGACAGGTTCTTGGATGTCCTTGTTTCTCGGTTGGTTCTGAAACGACCAATGAGGATGAAGTGGTCAGGGAAAAGGCCAAGGAGATCCTCGGCAGGCAGCTCCGCTACTTCGAATCCGCGATCCGCGACGCCCAGGCCGAGAATCTGATCCCGGAGGGCGATCCGGCCAAGAAGGCCAAATGCCTGTTCGCCTTCTTCGAGGGCAGCCTCGCCCAAGCCCGCATCCACAACGATCTCAACATGCTGAAGGATCTGCCGACGACGGCGCTCGCGATGTTGAAGTCGGCTCCTGCTGCGGTGGCTGGCTAATTTTTTTTTCGCAAATCATTGTTTACTATACGGTCAACTACTTCGCCAAACGTTTGAATATCGTCCTCGTCATGAACACGAATCTGCTGTCCCGGATCAAACTACCCGCCGTTTCATTGGCTGCCTCGGCGGTCATCGCGGGTGCCGTTTTTTACTTCGTCAACCGCGGTTCCGCCGCGGATGAACCGTCCGCTCCGCCGGTCATGCCGCCGCCGAAAGTCACGATCGCTCCGGTCGAAGAACGGACCGTCGTGGACTATCAGGAACTGCTCGGCCGCGTGGAGGCGATCGAATCGGTCGAGCTCCGGCCTCGCGTTTCCGGACACATCCAGGAAGTCCGTCTGAAGGCGGGCGGGCGGGTTGAAAAAGGCGACGTGCTTTTCGTGATCGATCCCCGCTGGTACCAGGCGGCGCGCGATCTGGCGGACGCGGAAGTCGGCCGCGCGAAGGTCCGGTTGGAAATCGCAGAGAGTCTTTCGAAACGGTCGCAGGATCTGCTGGCGAGCCGCGCGATCTCGGTGGAGGAAGCGGATACGCGGACCTCGCGCGTCGGCGAAGCGAAAGCGGAGCTGGCGGCGGCGGAAGCCGCTTTGGAAAATGCGAGGCTCGATCTGGAACACACGGAAGTCCGCGCGCCGATCGCGGGCCGCGTGAGCCGGGCATTGGTCACCGCGGGCAATCTGATTTCCGGTGCATCCGGAAACGGAACGCTGCTGACGACGATCGTTTCCGACGGTGACGTCCACGTTTACGCCGATGTCGATGAAACGACGTTGCTCGCTTTCAACCGTCTGAGCCGCGAGGGCCGGATCTCGAATGAGAATGGCCGGGTGCCGGTGACCATGGAGCTCAGCGACGAAAATGGATTTCCGAACAAAGGTTACATCGAGTCCTCCGACAACCGTCTCGATGGAAATACGGGAAGTCTCGTACTCCGGATGGTTTTCCCGAATCCCGAAGGGAAACTGCTCCCGGGGCTTTCCGCCCGGGTCAGGTTGCCGGTCGGTGCGGCCGAGCCGAAGCTGTTTGTCAGCGAACGGTCGATCGGCACGAACCAGAACCAGAAGTTCGTCTTCGCGGTGACCCCTGAGAATACCGTCGCGTATCGCAGCGTGAGGCTCGGTCCGATCGTCGATGGCAAACGGATCATCCGCGAAGGGATCAAGCCCGGCGACCGCATCGTCATCAATGGCATGCAGCGGGTCGTCGCGGGCATGACCGTCGATCCACAGGTCCAGTAACGAGGCCGAATCCCCCCGAACACAGGTGAACCACGCCCATTTCCAGCCATGAACTTCTCCGACTTCTTCATCAAACGGCCGATTTTCGCGGGCGTGTTGTCCATCGTCACCGTCCTCATCGGAGCGATCGCCCTCTATCTGCTGCCGGTCAGCGAGTATCCGGAAGTCGTGCCGCCGACGGTGGTGGTCACGGCGAGATATCCGGGAGCGAATCCGAAGACGATCGCCGAAACGGTGTCCACGCCGCTCGAGCAGGCGATCACCGGTGTGGAGAATTCGCTCTACATGTTTTCGCAGACGACGACCGACGGCGTGATGACGCTGACGATCACGTTCAAGCTGGGCACCGATCCGGACAAGGCGCAGGTGCAGGTGCAGAACCGTGTCGCCCAGGCCGAACCGAAACTGCCCGAGGAAGTGCGGCGCATCGGCGTGACGACGTTGAAGAGTTCGCCGGACATGACGTTGCTGGTCCACCTCTATGCGCCGGACGGAAGGTATGACGAAATTTTCGTGCGGAATTACGCCACGCTGCAGGTGAAGGATGTCCTTTCCCGGCTGCCGGGAGTGGGGCAGGTGCAGATCTTCGGATCCGGTGACTACGCGATGCGCGTCTGGCTCGATCCGAACAAACTCGCTTCGCGGAAAATGATCGCGGGCGATGTCGTCGCGGCGATCCGCGAGCAGAACGTTCAGGTCGCTGCCGGGGCGGTCGGACAGCAGCCGAATCCGAAAGC
>DATLIO010000189.1:0-10059 GCA_035539355.1 Luteolibacter sp. | reverse complement strand
TCCCGGAATCCTTGAACGGGCCTTCAGGGCGATCCCCGGTTGCGACTCCGATGATGCTTGGAAAACCGGGGGATTGGGGGCCGACCGAGTAGTGGAGATAGAAACGGCCGTCCTTTTCGATGGCCGATGGAGCCCATGCGCCGAGGCGGCTCCGGTTCATCGCGGTGAGCCACGGGATCGTCCTGAGATCGAGGATGGGAGAACTTTGTTTCCACGTTTTCAGATCGGTGGAAGACCAGACGGAAAAGGTGGATTCGCCTCCGCCGGTGGGGTAGATCCACCAGCTTTGGTTGGCGTGGATGATATGGGGATCCGCGCCGGAGAAGAGGGGATTGGCCGATGGGGCTCCGGAAACGGACGATATGAGGAAAAGCAGCGCTGCGGAGATGAACGGCGTTGTTTTCAGCATCCACCGATCCAAACGGTGGCCGCCGGCTTGCGCAAGCAGATGCTCGATGGACGTATGTGCAGGTGGAAATCAATCCAGGGTGTCTCCGCAAAATTTTGGGCATCGGCTTGTTATTTCAAACGCCGCCTGATACAAGGCGGGCAACTCACATGGTCATGAAGAAGTGGATGATTTGCCTCGCGTGTTTCGGAAGCGTCGTTATGGCCGCTGAGCCGGTGGTGCTGCCGCTGGATCTGGGGACTTTCAAAACCTTGGACAACAAGGTCTATGAAGAGGCCAAGGTGATTGGCAGCGACGCGGTGGGTATCAAGATCATGCATGCCGGCGGGACGGCGCGGATCATTTATGATCGTTTGCCGCGGGATCTGGCGGCGAAATTCGAAGTGAAACCGGAGGCTGCGAGGGAGCAGTTGGAAAAGGAAGCTGCGGCTGCCGCGGCGCATGAGCGTGAGATGAAGATCGCTTTGAAAGAAGAGAAGAAGCCGGGAGCGGAAGACGGAAAGCCGGTTTCGATCGAGGGGGAAGAGGAGGAAGAGAGTGTTTGGGGGCCGGAGGAGCTGCTTGTGCCGTCATCGGTGGTGGCGGCCGAACGGATCCGGATGATCGAGGCCTATATCGTCCGGGTGAACAAACAGATCGCTGAAATGGAGAAGGACGTGGAGCGTCGAAGGGCCCGGGCGGCGAAAGTCGATGCCAACGCCGGCTACGACGTCAACGTGAACTATGATACGAGGGTCGCCACATATGCGAAAAACCGGAGTTCGGTGAACCGGAGGGATCACATCCTGAGGATGGCCGCCAAGCAGGGGGAGAAGCTTGATGAGGCAAGGAAGCGCGTCAAAGAAGCCGAGCTCGAGATCGCCAGGCTGCGTTGAATGTTCATGTGATTTTCCGCTCAAGCCGGAGCCGTGAGCGCGCGGCCATTGTCGCGGGCGGTCAGTTTTTCGAGGAAAGGAACGGCCTTGATCGCCCAGGCCGCTGCGTCGGGGAAATCGGAGGCGGATTCACCGAAGCAACTTTGGAGCATGTCGGTGTCGATGATGCCGGGATTGAGGGCGACGGCGGCGAGGCCGTCGGGAAGTTCCTGCGCGAGCGCCTGTGTCAGACCTTCGACGCCCCATTTCGTGCAGCAATAAGGTGCGACTTCAGGGGAGGTTGAACGGCCCCAGCCTGATGAAAAGTTCACGATCACGCCTTTGCCCCGTGTGATCATCGGAGGGATGAATTGGCGGAGGATCAGGTGGATGCCTTTCAGGTTCACATCGATGACGCGCGAAAAATCTTCGGGCGAAACCTCCCAGAGCGGTGCGTTGGGATTGATGATGGCGGCGTTGTTGAGGAGGAGATCCGGCGCTCCCGGACCGTCGATGATTTCCGTGGCGAACGCGCTCGTTGCCGCGGATGAGGAAACATCGCAGGAACGGATGAAATGGCCGGCTCCCAGTTCGGAGGCAAGCCGGGACACGGCGGAGGCATTGGTTCCGCAGCCCGAGACGGTCCAGCCTCTCGATGCGAAGGAACGCGCCATCGCGAGGCCGAGCCCGCGGGTGCAACCGGTGATGAGGACGTGTTTCATGCGGGGATGCTAGTGAGCGGACCATCGAAGCGCAGCGATTTTCTGGGATGCGCTGTTCCGGATTCGACATCGGCGGGTGCTTTGGGTGTGTTCCTTGTCGCCGATGATTTCCGATGCCGATCCCGCCGTTGTTGCTGCCGTAGGAACCGCCCGTGCGCACGGCGTCGAGCCGGATCGGTGTGAGGTGCTGCAAAATGGAAGCACTCTGGTGCTGAGGTTGTCGGAGACGCTGGTGGCGCGCGTCGTGCAGGACCGGGATGGTCCACGGCAGGGGACCGATTGGTTCGAACGGGAGATCGCGGTTGCGGTTCATCTCGCGGAGCGAGGTGCGCCGGTGATTCCCGTTCATCCGGATCTGCCGCCGGGGCCGTATGAACAAGCGGGTTATCCGCTCAATTTCTGGAAATTCGTGACGAGGATCGACGGCGAGGCGTCTCCGGAAGAAGTGGGGCGGACGCTTTTCGAATGTCATGAACTGTTGCGATCGTTTCCGCGTGCATTGCCGGAACTTGCGATCCTGACGGAGAGTCTGGAGCTTTTGGGATCACTGAAGGAGAAGAGGCTATTTCCCGATGAGATCATCTCCCTGTTGCGCGAACGGCTGGTGTCGTCGCTGGAGGTGTTGCGGACTTTTCCGATGCAGCCGCTGCATGGTGACGCGCATGCGGGGAACCTCATGCATACGACGGACGGGCTGCTCTGGACGGATTGGGAGGATACGTTTTCGGGGCCGGTGGAGTGGGATCTCGCATCGATCATCTGGAACGCGCGCATCCTCGATGGGGATGACGGAACGGCGGACGGTATTTTGAATGCGTATCGTGAAGCGGGTGGAGTCATCCATCCGGACGCGTTGCATCACAGCCTGATCGCCCGTGCGGCGGTGATGAGCGCGTGGTATCCGGTGCTCTATCCCGATGCCGGTCCCGAGCGGCAGGAGAAGCTCCGCCGGAGACTGGAATGGCTGAGGGATGAAACGTGACGGGAGTTATTCCGTCACGTGGCTTCCAGGAATCCGGAAACCTCCGCAGGGGGGCGATGTCGGGGAATTTTTCCCTTTATGGATCATGTGACGGTTTTGTAACATATTGCCACCGCTCTCCCGATCCCAGAGATATGGAAATCCTCGAAATATCGCCGCAATTCAAGGAACTGTTTTCAGGTGCCGGCCTGAAGACTTTCACCGACTTCATGGCCAAGGAAGTGGGGCAGCCGATGACCAAGGAGAAAACCCGCAGCATGGTGAAGATCACCTTGGACGGCCGGACGTTCTACTTGAAGCGGATGAAAAAGCAGACGTTGGCGAACAGTCTGTGGATTTTCCTGACCGGTGAGAAACCGCACGGGACCGCCTACCGGGAAATGCTTCACGTGAAGGAACTGCGTGACGCGGGATTCGATGCGATGGAGGTGGCGGCCGCCGGTGAAATCCGGAGGCTCGGCCTGCCGGGTGACAGTTTCCTCATGACCCGGGAAGTGGAGGGACAGGATCTCGATCCGCTTTACCGGGCGTCATCGGTGGAAGACCGTCGCGAGATCGCGCGGCGGTTCGGAGAGTTGCTGGGCAAACTGCATGCGACCGGGTTTTATTCGCGGGTGCGTCTGAAGGACGTGCTGATCGGGCCGGGCGATTCGGTTTCCAAGCGGGCGTTCACGTTGATCGACCGGGAAACGCGTCATCCTTATCCGCGGATGTTTTCGAAGCGGAAGGTGCTGGCCTTGCTCACCGCGGCGATCTCCCGCCATCAGCGGATGAGCGTCCCGGTCCGCCCGGAAACGGTGAGGTGGTTCCTTGATGGATATGTATCCGGGATTTCTCCGAAGTGGAAAATCAGCCGTCTCGAACTGTTCCGGATCTGCAAGGAACGGATGGGCGTGTCCGGCGGGAAGTGATTTGTCAGCCGGATCCTTTCGTGAGGATCATCGCCAGTTCGCGGCCGAGACGGCCGGGGAAAGCCGTTTCCGGCACCCACGAATCGATGACCTGGAAGCCGTGGCGTTCCCATGAGGATTGCAGATCGTCGACGCTGATTCCGAAGGGCGGTCCGGATTCGCCATCGTCCATTTCCGGATTGATGAAGAAAACGCCGGCAACCCGGCCGCCGGGTTTCACGACGTCAGCGACGGCGGCGAGATAGGCCGGCCGGAGGGTGGGATCGAGCGCGCAGAGACAGGTGTGTTCCCAGAGGAGATCGAAGGCGTGATGGTATTCCGGAGAGGGATTCAGGAAATCGGCGACTTCGAATGTGACACGTTGTTCGGGATCGAGTGCTTTCGCCCGTTCGATGGCGGGTGGTGCGATGTCGAGTCCCGTGACCTCACAGCCGAGATCCGCCAGTGACCGCGCATCATGTCCCGTGCCGCAGCCGGGGGCGACGGTTTTACCGGAAAACACCCCGGGATGACGGGCGTGCATTTCCGCAAGGACGGGTGTTGCGATGCCTTTGTCCCAAGGGGTGTCATCCTGCAGATAGCGATCGGCCCAATCCATGCCGGAGGGTGGAACACCAGGTCCGGCACCGGAAGGGCGAAATGTAGATGCGTTCAAGGAGGCGGTGGCGGCGCCACTCCCTGGAAGAACGAACGGGCACCGAACATCGATTTGCTGGTGACCCAGTAATCGGTGTTTTCCAGATTGGTGGCGACGTTGTTCCACGAGGCGCTCAGGTTGGTGTTCTGCCGGATGTAGGAAATGGAACCTTTCGGCCAGGTGAAGAGCAATTGATCGCCCGTCATGTGAATGGCTAGTGAGGGGAACATCACCTGGAGCGGTACCGGCAGTACCTCGGTGGAAACACTGAATCCGGTCCGGTCGTCATGGGCGTCGGGATCGGTTCCGGCGTTGTAGATGCCGATGATGAGTTGGTTGTGGATGCCTGTGAATTTCAGCGAGCCGGCGCATTCGGTGTAGAACGGGGCGCCGATGTTCGTGCCCGTGGTGCGGACGATCGTCGGGGTTGCGGAGAGATTGGAGGTGCCACCGACGACCGTGAACGGTTTGTTGAAGATGAGCGCGCTCTGCACGTCGACATCGGTGAAATTGAGCACGGGATCGGAGACCAGCGCGTTGAAGTTGATGACGACGACCGCCCTGCCGCCGCCCTTGAGTTCGATGTTGATGAAGTCGCCGTCGTAATTCGGGTTGAAGCAATCGATGGTGAACGGAACGAACGGGGGATTGGAGGGGATGTCCTGCCAAGGGGCACTGTTGTCGATGATCGAGCGCTGGGTGCCGGTATCGGCGGGTTTCACGACGCCTCCGATCTGGGACAGCGAGACGTAGGTCAATGGAACGGTGGAGGAGGTCGTTGAGTTTCTCCAGACACCCGCCGCGCCGATCGAGCCGTTCAGGGCCGCGAAATCGGTGATGTAGAGATCGGCCGCCTGAGCCGCCAAGGCCATCCACACGGCGGAAAAAACCGGGATAGATGTCGTTTTCATGACATCCGCCGCGGTAGCATTTTTCCGGATTCATTTCAAGATGTTTCACGCTGCTTCTCACCGGTTGAACAATGGCGGGTGAGGAACATCAGGAGCCGGTGACTGGCAACATTCGGTGAGGATCTGCTCTGCGGGCTTGTGCGGACGAGCCCGGACGGCATGCTCCGGGAATGGCTCCGCATAGTTACGGTTCATCCGGCCGCCCGAAGCTCGATTGCCATGTCCACCTGGTGGGAAACGGCCTGAAAGGGAACGGATGCTGGATCCGGTTGTCCGGCTGGCACCGCTGGTTGGGCGGTTTCATGAGCCGGATGATCGGCATGCCGGTGCATCCGGGGCATGAGGACTTCGACGAGATCTACGTCAGCCGTCTTGCATCATTCGTGAAGGAGTCATCGGTCGATGGCGTCCTGCTGCTGGCCCAGGACGAGGTTTACAACGAGGACGGGGAGAAGCGGACTTTCGGATCGTTCCATGTGCCCAACGATTATCTTTTCGAAGTGTGCCGGGAGCATCCGGAGTTCCTGCCGGCGATTTCGATCCATCCGGCCAGGAAAGACGCGCTGGAGGAACTCGACCGGGGGCTGGAGAAGGGGGCTCGCGCGCTCAAGTTGTTGCCGAACTGCCTGAACGTCGATTGTTCGCGTCCGGCGTATGATCCGTTCTGGGAGAAAATGGCGGAGGCCGGTCTGCCGATGCTCGCGCACACGGGGGGCGAGATGACGGTGCCGGTGGCGGAGCCGCGCTTCCAGGATCCGAGATATCTCAGGCGTCCGCTGGAAATCGGGGTGAAGATCATCGCCGCCCACGCCGCGAGCAACAGCAGCCTCTGGGATGAGGACTACTTCGATGTGCTTGTCGGCATGATGCGGGAGTTCCCGCATCTCCACGCCGATACCAGCGCGCTCAACACCCCTTTCCGCAGCGCGGCCTTCGCGAAAGTGCTGAAAAGCGACCTGCGGGAACGTTTCATCCACGGAAGCGATTTCCCGGTGCCGGTGGGGACATGGTATCCGAGGATGCGCGGATTGATCGACGGTCCCTCCCGCGCCAAGGCGGCGGCGACCTCCAATCTCATCGAACGCGACTGGCTGTTGAAGCGCGCGATGGGCTTCGAGGATGAGCACTTCACCCGTCTGTCGGATATCCTCCGCAAGACGGGGGATTGATCATTTGGCTTGTGGGGAAATTGTCGACCCGAGGCCTTTGCCGTTTTTGACATCTCCGAATTTCTCGCGGAGCCGCTTGTTGCGGTCGCCGATGGTCGGTCCTCCGTCCGGGCCGGTCATTTCCTTCATTTCCTTGTCCATGTAGGGATCTTCGTTGCCTGCCGTGGCGGGATCGATGCCCAGCAGGCTGGTCGCCTCGTCGATCTGCTGGCTACGGACGGCGACCTTGTCGAGGGACTTCTGGTAATTGGCGAGGATCGCCTGGATGTCTCCAACCGAGCGGATTTCCTTCATGGCGGTCCGGAACGCCTCGACCCGTGCCGGATTCGAGACAAACCAGCCGGTTGCGCCGAGGATCGGGCCGAAGAAAAGGATCAGGGTGATGATGAACGAACGGCCGTTTTTCTTGCGGGCCTTGGCCATCTTCGCATCCATGATCGCGGCGAATTCGTCGCTGGAGGAGCGCATGGCATCCTGACTGGCTTCCGCCGCGGTCTGGCCGGGTTTCACAAAGACGAACGCGCCGGGCGCCGCCGCCGGCGCGCCGAAACCGGATGCCTGTTCCTCCTGCTTCTCGGCAAGTTGATCGGCTTCACGGACGAATGAGAAATGAACGGATGCGGCACTGACGAGATCTCCGGAACCCTCCGCTTCGTTCAGAGCGGGGCGGACCGGTTGTTGGGGTGACTGCTGGTTCGCGAAGGCCTGCTGGTGGACATAGGCCTGCTGCTGCGAGAAATAGGCCCGCTGGTGTGCCGACGCCTGTTGTTGGGCGACATACGCCTGCCGCTGTGCGTGCGCCTGTTGCTGGGCGAAGTAAGCCTGCTGCTGGGCGAGCGCCTGCAGATGATGGGCGGAAGCCTGGGGGGCGGCATAGGCATTCGAGGCGGAAACCGGCTGTTGCAACGCGGCGTTGAACAACATCGTCATTTTTTCTCGGTCGTGCATCATGCTGTTAGATATATCCTGCACCCTCCAAGATGGTCAACGTATGTTAAATACGTGATCGCGTTAGGCGTTTGCATCCGGTCCTGCCGTACCGTCAGATCATCCCATCGGGCTCTCGGGCGCCTGGGGAAGTAATCCGAAAGGTTTCAGATAGATGATTGAAGGGGGCATGAATTATGCTATTCCCGTTTCGATTCATATGGCCGTTGAGATACTCACCATCATTCATGTCATCATCAGCCTGGTGGCCATCGCGTCGGGATTCGTGGTTGTCGCGGGTTGGCTCGGGAATCCGATCTCGCTGAAATGGACGCTGTTGTTCCTGTGGACGACCATCGCCACCAGCGTTTCGGGGTTTCTCTTTCCGTTCAAAGGATTCACCCCGGCATTCGGATTCGGGGTGATCTCGATGATCGTGCTTCCGCTGGCGTTGTATGCGCTTCATGGCCGGCGGCTGCAAGGGCGATGGAAGAACGTCTATCGCGTCAGCGCGTTGATCGCCCTCTATCTCAACACCTTCGCCCTGGTCGTGCAGTTGTTCCTCAAGGTTCCTTTCCTGAAAGCGATCGCACCCGCCCAGACCGATCCCCCTTTCGCGATCGCACAGATCCTGTTGCTCGCGCTCTTCCTGTGGCTCGGATTCAAGTCCGTCCGCGGATCCAATCCGGCTTGAGGCTATTCTGTCTCAACAGAGGTCGTCAGCGGTTGCAAGGGACATCTTCTGCATGAGCGCCGCCATGTTCCAGAAATCCCTGCCATCCACAATCCGGCCGGCTTGCACCTTGAACCATGTCACACCTTGGAAACCGAGGGCGGCATGGGTGGGTTGGAAACCGAGACCCCGCCCGGTGTGTGAGCCGGATGCCTGCCAGTAAACGCAGACGTTCGTTTTATCGGCCACCGCATCGATCACGGTGAGATGGATGTCGGGCACCGCGTCGAGAAATCCGCGCTGGAATTTGAGGAATGCCTTCGGGCCGATGATGGTGTGGCCGCCCTCGAGATGTCCGACGGCATCCGGAGCCATCAGCTCTTCCGCTGCCGCCGAATCCCGTTGGTTCCACACGCGTTCGAACCATTGGATTCCGATTTCCCGGGCAGTGGACGTGGGCTTCATGATCCGACGGGCTAACATCCGGACGGGATGAAAACAATATCATTCCTTTAATCCCGTGCTCCGGAGCCACCTTTGTTGATTCCGATCAGATCGACCTCCGCTTCGTGGAGCGAATGGCTGGTGCCGGATTTGATCTCCCAGCTTCCCGACCGGTCGAGCTGGAGAAGGCGGTCATGATATTCGATGAGCGTGCTCCGGTGGCCGACGCTGACGGAGCCGATGCCCGAAAGCCGCAGCATTTCGTAAAGACGCGCCTGATTTTCCTCATCCAGCGCGCTCGTCGCCTCGTCGAGGAAAGCGAATTTCGGCTGCCGGAGGAAAAGCCGGGCGAAGGCGACGCGTTGCTGCTCACCGAGCGAAAGGATGTTCGGCCAGTCGACAATGCGATCCAGATCCCCATCAACGCGTTCAAGCACGTCATCGAGGTTCACCTTGCGGATCACTTCGAAAAGCTGCTCGTCGGTCGCATCGCGGTCGGGGTAGGGGTAAAGCAACTGCGCCCGCAGATTGCCCTCGATCATGTACGGCCGCTGCGGAAGGAACATCATGTCCACGAGCATCGGTCGCTCCAGTGAGCCCGACGCGATGTTCCAAAGGCCGGCGATGGTCCGCAGCACGGAGCTTTTGCCGGTACCGCTCGGCCCCATGATCAGCAGGCTTTGCTTCGATGCCAGCTCGAAGGAGAGATCGACGACGAGCGTCTTCTCGCTTTTCGGCGCGCGGACGGAAAGCTTGTCGAGTCTGACGATGGAGCCGCCTTCATCGATGTCCTGGCTCTTCTCTCGTTCGGCCCGGAGCTCTTCGGCGTCGTGTTCATCCAGGTTGTTCCAAAGGTTGCCGAGACGCTGGACTCCGGCGACGTAGGAACTGAGGCCGTTGAACTGCGTGATGATCATCGACGCGGCGACGAGCACCTTGCTGAACGCATCCGCGGACTGTGTCACTTCGCCGAACTCCACTTCGCCCCGCATGAACATCGGCGCCACGATCATCAGAGGGATGACGAGGGCGAAGTAATTGTAGCCGTTGGTGAAGAACGCCAGGTTGAGGTTCAGGCGGATGATCCGCGCGGTGTTGCGGATGACATCGGAAAAGCGGTGGACCAGATCGCGGTGCTCGCGTTTTTCACCGGCGTAGAACGCGATCGATTCGGCGTTGTCGCGCACGCGCACGAGGCCGTAGCGGAAGTTCGCTTCCTTTTCATACTGGTTGTAGTGGAAGCGGACGAGCTTCCGGCCGATGAGGATGCTCAACGCGGTGCCGGCGACCGCGTAGAGGAGCAGCACGCCGACGAGGGTGCCGGAAATGCCCCACAGCACGCCCGTGAAGGAGAGGAGCGCGATCAGCGAATTGAGCGCGATGAGAAAGAATGCGAGCGAGCTTGTGGTGAAGTTCTTCA
>DATLIO010000188.1:0-6549 GCA_035539355.1 Luteolibacter sp. | reverse complement strand
GCGCATGGCTGCCATCACCGCTTCAGAGCCGGTATTGCAGAAAGTCACCCGGTCCATGCGGGTCAGCTCAGCGACTTCCTTCGCGAGCTTCCCGGCGATGGCGGATTGTGGTCCGATCTCGATGCCGGTGTGAAGCTGGTTGCTGATGGCTTCCACCAGCCAGTCCGGAGAGTGGCCGAAGAAATACGTGCCGAAGCCCATCGTGATATCGACATACTCGTTGCCGTCGATGTCCCAGACTTTCGCATCCTTGGAGCGTGCCGAGACGATTGGATAGACCATCTCTTTCCACAGTGACTTGAAGCCGGAAACAGCGCGAGGATCGGCGTAGTGCGGACGGTGCTCGGCGGTGTATGCTTTCGAGCCAGGCGTCTTTCTGACGTAGCGCCCGATCAGATCGGTCAGCGCTTTCTGTTGCGTGAGGGTGAGTCCGCCATTCTCGCCTTTTTCGATCGGCTTGTAGGGACCAAACCGTGAGTTCGCCGGTGCGGATGGCGCCGCGGCTGATGGCCAGCGGACGGGTGACAATCCGTCATTGCGGGCGGCCGGTTGCTGGCTGCGGTGCTGGTCCAGCAGACTTTGGATTAGCCGTGCCTGTTCCGCCAGTGCGCGTTCGATGTCGCTGCCTCCCGTGATTTTCGAAACCTTCGGCAGAACTTTGGGGATGGTAGGCGCTTTCGGCAGGGCCGGAGCTTCCACGGAGATGTGTTTCGCGATGGCCGCGACGGACGAAAGATCCCCCAGCATCTGGCGGAAAGTGATCTTCACTCCAAAGCGGGATTGGATCGCCTGGCTGGCCTGGGTGAGGAAGAGCGAATCGAATCCGAGTTCCGTGAAGGTGGCCTTGTCATCTTCAACGGCGACCCCGGAGAGTTCGAGGACGATGGCGCGGAGTTGATCCTTGATCTGGGAAGCGGGCATGACGGACGGGGCCGGAGCGGGTTGGGAAACCGGGAGGGAAGGTGTTGCCACGGGGAAAGGTTTCAGCGGAGAAACGGAAGCGGAGTTGTCGATCCAGAAGCTCTTGCGATCGAACGCGTAGGTCGGGAGATGGATGCGTGCCCGGGTTTCGTTCCGATAGAATGCGGTCCAATCGGCTGACACGGCATTTTCCCAGAGTGCGCCGACAGCGGACATCACGTCCTGCAGATCGTCTTCGGCTGAAGGGAGCGTCGAGACGATGGGAGCGCCGGAGCGTGCGGAGTGCTGGCGGGTGAATTGCGAAAGCGCCCGGCCCGGGCCGATCTCGAGGAAGAGGTATTCGCCGGAAGCAAAGGCGGTTGAAAGGGCATCGGCGAAAAACACCGGTTGGCGGAGCTGGCGCGACCAATAGGCGGGATCGGAGAGAAGCGCCTCGTCGACCATACTGCCGGTGCAGGTGGAGATCCAAGGGATCCCGGGGGCTTTGAACGCGACTTTCGCGGCTGCGTCAGCGAACGTGCCGACGATCGGCTCCATCGCGGCGGAGTGGAAAGCGTGCGACGTCGCGAGGATCCGCGACTGGGTGCCTTCCGCTTCGAGTGTCTGTTGGAACCTGGCGATGAGATCCGCAGGTCCGGAAACAGTGCAGAGTTTTTCGCCGTTGATCGCCGCGAGATCGATGCCTTCCGGCAGGGGAATTTCGGCCGCGGGCTTTCTAACAGCGAGCATCGAGCCGCCGGGAAGATCCTGCATGAGGCGTGCCCGCGTCGCGAGCAGGCCGAGCGCGTCCGGAAGAGTGAAGGTTTCCGCCAGAACCGCCGCCACATATTCGCCGATGCTGTGACCGATCAGCAGGGAAGGAGTGAATCCCCACGAGATGAAAAGTTTCGCGAGCGCATATTCGACCGCGAAGATGCAAGGCTGGGTGAAACGCGTGTTGTCCAGTTGGACGGAGGCGTTTTCCTTTTCGTGGTCGGCCGGATAGAGGATGCTGCGGATGTCCGCTTCAAGGTGCGGGAGCAGATGGATCGCGCACTCGTCCATCGAAGAGCGGAAGACGGGTTCGCTGCCGTAGAGCGAACGGGTCATGCCGCCGTATTGCGAACCTTGCCCTGGAAAAAGGAATGCGAGTTTGCGAGGAGAAGAAGGGGCGCTGGTTGATGAAGTGCTTTCGCGAAGTTTCGATGCGGCCTCCGCGATATCCGACACGACCACCGAACGTCGGATCGGAAACGAGCGGCGGGCCGTGGCGAGCGTGTAGGCGGCATCCGCGAGATGAGGCGATTCTTCCTCAAGGTGGTTTGCCAGCTTCATGGCGATTCCGCTGAGTGAATCCTCGGATTTGGCGGAAAGCAGCAGAAGTTGCGGACGTCCCGACGGAGAGGTGGCTTCCTGGGTGGGAGGCTCCTGCAGGACAACGTGGGCGTTGGTGCCGCCGACACCGAAGGCGCTGATGCCTGCGAGGCGGGGTTGGACGCCGCGCGCCCAATCGAGATCCGTGGAGGCCGGTGCGAACGGGCTGTTCTCGAAATCGATGCGTGGATTCGGCGAGCGGAAATGAAGGAGGGCCGGGATCTTTTCGTTGCGGAACTGGAGGATCGTTTTGATCAGGCCGGTGACACCCGCGGCGACGTCGAGGTGGCCGATGTGGGTTTTCCCCGTGCCGATCGGGCAGTACCGGTTCGCTTCCGCACCGCCTTCGCGGAATGCCTTGGTCAAAGCGGCGATTTCGATCGGATCGCCGAGCGGTGTGCCGGTGCCGTGGGCTTCGATGTATGAGATTTCGGATGGATGAACTCCGGCGGAAGCTTGAGCCATCGAGATGACTTCCGCCTGTGCGTTCACGCCGGGAGCGGCGAATCCGATTTTATCGGATCCGTCGTTGTTCACCGCCCATCCTTTGATGACGGCGAGGATCGGATCTCCGTCGGCGACGGCTTCACTGAGCCGTTTGAGGAGGACGACGCCGCAGCCGTGCCCGAAAACCGTGCCGGCGGCGTTTTCATCGAAGGCTCGGCAGGTGCCGTCGGGGGAAACCATGCCTTCCTCGGTGAAGCGGTAATGACGTTCCTGGGGAAAGGTGATCGACACTCCGCCCGCGAGCGCGAGGTCGGGTTGGTAAGTCAGCAACGCGGTTGCGGCCTGGCAGATGGCGACAAGCGAAGTCGAGCAGGCGGTCTGCACCGCCATGCTCGGACCGCGGAGATTGAGTTTGTAGGAAACGCGGACCGGCATGAAGTCCTTGTCGTTTCCGAGCATCTTCTGGTAGTCGCCGATCTGATAGTTCGCGGCGAGACCGGCGGTGTCGCCGATGTTGTGGAGAAGATAGGTATTCAGGCTGACGCCGGCATAGACACCGATCATCCCCGGGTAATTTTCCGGATCGCAACCGCCGTCCTCGAGCGCTTCCCATGCGCATTCGAGGAAGATGCGGTGCTGTGGATCCATCAGCTCGGCTTCTTTCGGATAGATGCCGAAGAACGCCGCATCGAAAAGATCCGGATGATTCAGGATGCTGCGCGCACCCACATATTTCGTCCCGTCCGCTTCGACGCGATCGCCGAAGCGTGAAACGCAGTCCTTGCCTTTGATGAGGTTCTGCCAGAACCCGGACGGGTTTTCGGCTTCTGGAAAACGTCCGGACATGCCGATGACGGCGATGGCTTCAGTGGCTTGGGTATCGTCATTCATCGGCGGGTGGGGCGGCGGAATCCTGAGAAGCCGGCTTGTTGGAGTTTGGCGCGATCCTGTGCCTGGGTGGCGGATGAGGAGGATGCGGCGGGTGAAAGGTGCTTTGCGAGCGAGCGCGCGCTCGGGTGGGCGAAGAGATCGGTGATCGGCAGATCGCGGCCGGTCATTTCACGGAGCTTCACGTGGGCGATGGCGAGATGGATGGACGTTCCTCCGAGATCGAAGAAATTCGCGGAGGGATCCTGGACGGTGCGTCCGAGAATCCCGGACCAGATCGCGAGAAGTTTCGTTTCCAGGGCGTTTTGCGGTTCGGCGATGCTGGTCGGGGCGGTTTGCGTTTCCTGGAGCGCCTTGCGATCGATCTTTCCGTTCGGTGTGAGGGCGAAGGTTTCGACGAAACGGAATTCGCCGGGAATCATGTAGGCTGGCAACGATGCCGTCAGAAGTTCGCGGATCGACGGAAGATCCGCGGTTCCCTGGACGTGCGCGATGAGTCTGCCATCCTGGGCGATGACGACGGCCTCACGGACATCGGGATGACGGTTCAGATGGGTTTCGATCTCGCCGAGTTCGATCCTGAAGCCGTTGACCTTCACCTGATGATCGGCGCGGCCGCGGAATTCGATCACTCCGTCCGCATCGCGTTTCGCGAGATCGCCGGTGCGATAGATTCCACCAACGAAACGACCGGCGGTTTTTTCCGGGTCGTTGAGGTAGCCCCCGCCGACACCAATGCCTTCGATGCAGAGTTCGCCGGTTTCTCCTGCGGGAAGTGGTTTCATCTCCTCATCGCGGATCGTGACCGTGACATTCGGGATTTCCTTTCCGGTGGGGATGAAATCGAAGTCGTCGAGGTTGCCGCGGTGCGTGCGATGGAAAGCGCAGATGTCCGTGCATTCGGTCGGACCGTAGGAATTCACGATTTCCGCCGAGCAGGACGGGTGTTCCAGCCAGGGACGGAGTCTCGGGATGGAGATCGCCTCGCCGCCGAGAACCGCGAAGCGGAGCGTCGAGAGGGAACCGTATCCATCCGTGGCCGCCGCGTCGACCAGCGGGTAGAACGCACTGGGAGTGCAGTTGACCAATGTCACGGCATGATCGCGGATCAGCGAGCTGATACGATGGATGTCGTAGTTGTCACCATGATCGAGGACGAGGGTTCCGCCGGTGATGAGAGGAGTGAAGAAATTCTTCTGTGTCAGATCGAAACTCGGCGAGCTGATGACCAGGGTGACATCCGTTTCCGAAAGTTGCAGTTCCGAAGCATACCAATCGACGAGGTTCAGGAATCCCCGATGGAACACGGAAGCGGCTTTGGCGGCTCCCGTGGAGCCGGAGGTGAAGATCGCATAGATGGGATCTCCCGGTTCATTGTGATATCTTCCGGGCGCTTCGGACTCGCCGAGTGAATCGACCAGCAGCGTTTCCACCGTTCCAAACCGGCCGGCCATCCGTGCGGATGTGATGATCCGCTTCAATCCGGACGACGAAATCATGTGCGCGATGCGCGCCGCCGGATAGGCGGGGTCGACTGGAATGTAAGCGGCGCCCGCTTTAAGGACTCCGAGCAGTGCGACGATCAGATCGATGCCGCGATCGAGTCCGATGCCGACGAAATCACCTTTGCCGGTGCCGGATTTGTGAAGTTCGGAGGCGATTGCGTCCGAACGTCCGGCCAGTTGTTTGAAGCTGAGACGGACTCCGCCGCAGATCACGGCGGTGCGATGGGGGGCTGCCGAGGCCTGCTTTTCAAACGCCTCGAGCAAAGGGATGCGTCCAATGGAAAGGGGAGTCACGATGGTGGGGGGATGCATCGGTTGAACTGGCGGAATTTTTCCGGGGAGAAGTCCGCTTGAGGATGATTATCAGGAAATATGGCGGGAGTTTGAAGCGGCAAAACATAGCTTATTACGTGCAATGCCGCGATATGGATGAAAAAAGATGATATCTAACATGTATTAAATATCAGGATTTTTCGAGGGGATGAGATTCGCTTTTGTTATATACTATCGAAGGATTGCGGGCATTACGTGATCACGTATTACCCGCGAATCTGAAATGCCTTGAAGGGAATGCTGGTGGGAGCGAGGGTCGCCGTGTTGCTCCCCCCGGCAATGTTCCCACCCACCTTACATCTTCCTTCGTGGCCGTGTGCCCTGATGATCGCTTTTGCGGCGGTCGCGGGTATTGCCTGGGCCCAGGATTCCAGCCCCGTCCCGCCGGGTATGGAGCCGATGTCCGTGGACGCTCCTCCTTCACCGTTGGTCGCACCCCGTGATCCGATGGCGGGGGAAAAGAAAACCGAAGGCATCGAACTCGGAGTGATTCTGTCGGCGGCCTATGACAGCAACATTTTCCTCAGCGCCGACGACGAGCGCTCTGATTTCGTGACACGCATTGCTCCGCGCATCGCCTATTCCAAAGGGGATCGTGATTCGCAGGATGGCGGCTATCTGAAAGCGGCCTATCGCCCGACAGGTGTGATCTACGCACGGAACTCCGATGACAGCCGCATTGATCACGAGGTCGCCGCATCGGTTGGTGTGATCGGGAAGAAGGCTTCGTTCGATTATTCATTGGCTTACGGAAAACTCGGCGACGCCACGGCGGACACCGGCCGGCCGACGGATCGGAACGTGCTCGATCACGTGGTGCGCATCGCCTGGGTGCCTCGTGAGAAACTCGCGCTCGAGGTGGCGGCCGGTCAGTCGATCGCGGAGTATGCCGACAAAGTGCTGTTGGACTCCCGCGAGGCTTTCGGTGAAGTCGCTTTGAAATATGCGTATTCTCCGAAAACGCGGCTCAGCCTCGCTTATCGTGCCGGGCGCTTCGAAGTCGACGGAGCGGAGGATCAGCGCTTCCAGCGTTTGATGGCTGGAATCGAATGGCAGCCGCGTGAAAAAATCCGGCTGGAGCTGGCGGCCGGTGCGGAGAAGC
>DATLIO010000187.1:0-9653 GCA_035539355.1 Luteolibacter sp. | reverse complement strand
GCCATACACCGCCCCTTCCTTGAGCGAGTAGAGATGGAAAACATCCGCCTGGATGCTTTGGCCGAGCGCCTCGACATTGAGATCCACCTTCCATGCGGTCTCCTTCAGACGGAACGCCTGTTGCAGGGCGGAGACTTTTTTCGGAAAGAAAGTCAACGGCACTTCGGCGACACCGGATGTGGCACCTGCTGCCAGACGATAACCCGCCACACCCGATGCGCCGATATATCCGCGGCGGGATTTCGCATCGGGAAATGCAAGCCGCGGCAGGCTCCACGCACCGGCTTTCGCGGTCTCGTTTTTCTCAAGCCTCACACTCACCAGTTGTCTGCCGGACACCGGTTCTTTGAATGAGACCCGCAGGCTTTTCCCTCCCGCCTTCACTTCGGAGGCGACCACGTAATCAACGACGGAGGCACCCGTCACCGAGGCGACGGCATAGTCCGCGGGAACGATCATCTCCCATTCACGGAGCGGCGCTTCGCGGATATCGAGCTCCACATCGGAGTGGATGCGGCGATCCGTTTCCGCCAGTTCATAGACGGTCACTTCGGTCACGCTGGTTTCCGGCAGCACCTGATCCGCCTGCACCGAGTAGGCATACTCGGCCGATGGGAAGCGATAGACGAAAACCTGGCGCAATGTCTCATCGGCCTTGCCGGGAAACTGTGATGGCGCGAGCTGGATCAACCCCTGCGCATCCGCGACTTCGATCCGCACCGCTCCTTCATTCGCCACGCGCAGCCAGCCGCTGTGACGCAAGGTTCCTGCTGGCAGGAAGCGCATCGCCTTCGCCTTCACCGGAAAGCCACCGAGCGCCGATTGCGATTCGATCTGGAATTTCCCGCCGCCTTCGATCGGCCGGCTGAGACTGATCTCCAGCGTGCGTTTTCCTTCCGCCTCCTTCACGGACCAGCCAAGTCCTGGCTCGCCGGTCACCGAAAGGATTTCACCCGGCCCATCGATCCCGATGGAGAGCGACGGAAGCTTGCCTTGCAGGATGCGGAGTTGGATCGATGTCGATTGGCGGAGAAGACCATTGCCAACGCGGACGTCGCTGGCTTCCGCACTGGAGAAAAACAGGGCGCCGTCCTCGATGGCATCCGACACACGCCACGCCAATTTCAAGCCACCATCCGCCGGAAGGTATCCGCGCCACGTATCACTTTCCTTTGTGGGGACAACCGGCAGCGAACGATCGAATGCGAAGCCCTCCGGCAAACCACGGATCACCACGGGAACGATGACACCACCCGGCACGCGGAAATCCAGCGAACGCCAATCGCCGTTGCGGGTGAGCGGCGCCTCAAAGCCGATGCCCAATGGAAACTCCCCCGCCCGCTGTGCGATCAACTGATGGACCAAAGTGTCGCCCTGTTTTTCCAACGAGAGATTCCACCCTTCTCCGGATGTGCCTGAGGAAACAGCGGCATTGCCTCCGAGCAATGCGATCCTGGAACCCGCAGCCGAAGCGCGGGCTTTCGCTTCGAGTTTGAATGACACGCTCGCTCCATCCGGTGACAGCGTGCCGGTCAACAAGGGTTCGACGATCTCAATGCCACCTGCTCCCGGACCTTCCGCGGCCACCGACATTTCGAGCAAGGCCGTAGCGGCCGAGAAGAAACGCTTTCCCTCCGAACCATCGATCGGCACGAGTCCTTCCGCACTTTTCACCTTCACCGCGAATCCCGGAGCCGCTTCCACCGCCAGTGTCATCGAAAAGCCGGTGCTCTTCCCGGGCCCGGGCAGGATGACCGGCGCGCTGCCATCCGACACATTCGCGGTGGTGGTCACTTCGATCGCATAAGGAGTGCCCGCCTTGATCTCCTTCGGCTGAAAAAGAATGGATCTCTTTCCGGCTTCATCCGATCTGACGGACCATGCCGCGACGTTACCTCCGGTGACGGACACGACGTCCCCCGCTCCGCGCAGTTCCACACCGAGCTCTCCGCTGTTTCCCTGATGAACGGTGAAGACCAGCTTCTGGGTGGTGGTCACTTTTTCCGGACCGATCTTCGCGAGGACATCGGCGGTGACGGAGTGGAACAAAGGCACGGTCTTCGGCAGCTTGTCGGCCGGGAGAATGACGATGCCTTCACCGGGGATGATTTCCTGGCCGCGGGCGAAAGCCAGCGCCGAGACGGCCATCAGAATCCAAAACATGGTTTTCATGCGATCAATCGGGGTGGGAGCGGCGGAGTGCCGATCCGGTTTGTCTTTCCTTCTATCAGGTGCGGCGCACGTCTTCCGTAAACGCCGTGTAAAATCTCAGCGACGCAGCAGGCCGATCAGCCGGAGCATGTCGGCCGCCTTGCTACTGTTCGCGTAGTATTGGCGCACCTTCGCGGTGCTAGCGTTCATCCTGTTGAAATCGATGAGTCCGGCCATCGGACCTCCCTTGAGTTTTTCAGCCGCGAGCATGGACAGGCCCGCAAGTTGCATCGACGGTGCGGAGCGGTCGAAAGCCGGGGCATTCCCATCATGGGCGATGGTCCAGGAGCGTTCGACCATTTCCCCTCTGGCAGAGTCGCGGAAGCGCACGGACATCTCGCCGATCTCGCCTTTGCCGCCAGGAATCAGCTCGACCTGATAGAGCGCGACCGCAGCTTCGTCGGCGGAAAGCTCGGCGGCATCCACCGCATCGTTGCGGAAGTCCTCTTTCTTCAGCCGATCCTCCTCGAAACCGATGAGCTTGTAGCGGGAAACCCGTTCCGGATTGAAGCGCACCTGGACCTTCACATCCTCCGCGGCAGGACGGAACGCGCCCGCAAGCTGGTCCGCGATGTTTCCGGCGGCGAAGAGATAACGCCCGTCGCCATTGCGGGCGAGTTCGGCCAGCAGCTTGTCGTTCAGTCCATCCGCACCGATCCCCGCGACGTCGAAAGCGACGCCTTGCTGGCGGAGATCGCGGACTTTATCCGCAAGCCTTGCGGGATCGGCATCACCGAGATTCGCCGCACCATCGGTGAAGAGAACGATGCGGTTGCCGGCTTCATGGACCATCTGACGAACGGCCACCTGCTCCGCGAGTCCGATCGCCTCTTCGAGATTGGTTCCCGCTTCCGCGGCTTCGCGGTTCATCATTCCCGTTACCGGGCCCAGCTGATTGCCTGCGATGCCGTCGGCAAGGAGGCTTGGAGTGCGCGAGAAGCCGATGACCGAAACGCGGTCTTTTTCCGTGAGCAATCCGGCGAGATCACCCAACGCCTTGTCAAGCGCCGCACGACGATCGTCACGGACCATCGATCCCGATTGATCGATCAACAGCGTGAGGTGAAGCGGCTGCGAGGCGTTTCTTCCCGCCGATGCGGTTTTCACACCAAGGCGTACGAGATTTCTCCCCGGAATCACCGGATGCGCGGATTGCTCGATCTTCGCGGCGATCGGATCGCCGGATGGAGCAGGATCCCCGTAGTCGACCGCGTTGTAGAATTGCTCCGCTTTGATTCCAGCGGGATCAGGTGTCTCGCCTCTTTCCAAAGCCGAGAGCGCGAGCTGGAACGAGACGTCGCTGACGTTGAGTGAAAACGTGGAGAACGCTTCCTGCGCCGCCGTGATTTCATCGAAATCGGTTGGCTTCGCGGCGAGTGCCACGGTTCCCATTTCAGAAAGATCTTTAACGGAAACCGATCCATCGTAATCCGAATCAAAACCTTTCGACGCCTCCACAAGAGGCAAGATTTGTCCATTCAGATAAATCTCCTCCGAAGGTGTTATGGGCTCCCGCGCACTGAGTTTGGCAACCGAGGATTCTCCGGGGGCAAAGGGATCCGCGGCACTGATCATGTCATTCGCAGCCAGTGCTTCCTGCGGTTCGCCGGGATTGTTCAGGGTATCCGCCATCCCATACCCCATCCCTCCGCCGACACCACTGGAGCGCTCGGCTCCAAGGCGGAGATTCATGTCGAAGTTCTGACCGGGGGTCGACTCGGCGGTTTTGGCGAAGAGATCCATTTCCTCCTGCCGTTTCTCCACCTTAGGAACATCCAGCTCCCAGGCCTTGCCGACTTCCATCAGAAGCTCGGCACGGGTGTGGTCATAGGCCGCACGGTAGTAATCGCTCTTCGCCGTCGCCAATCGCTCCAAACCGCGGCGGGCGGCGGCATTGTCAGGATCGGTCCTCAGCACGGCTTCGTAATCCTTCTTCGCGTCGTCGTATTTCCCGAGGTTGTAGTTTCCTTCGGCCATGTAGAGCGAACGACGGAGAGGATCAATCTGCGGCTCGCGTTTGGTCAGTTCGGATGAAGTGGCTGGATCGGCGGTCTTTGATTTGAACTCCGATGTCGGTGGCTGCGGTGGAATCGTCCTCGTCCGCGCCTCACGTGGCTTCGCCGCAACCGCAGGAGCAGCGGTCATCGGAGCGGAAGCAGCAGGAGAAGCCGGCGCGCTCAGGATTGCGTCTATGTGGTTGCGGGTGATCTCCGCATCTCCGGACCGCAAGCCACCGGTCATGATACCGGATGGAGCGGACGCCAGCGATCCCGAGTCCACCTGCTCTCTCACCATACTAAGTTTCATCGTCTGGAGGGTGTCCAACTCCTGCTCGAACTCCTGCTTGGCAGCGGCATAGTCCTGCCTACCGATACTCCGCTTGGTGGCATCCTCCATCTTCTCCATTTTCCCTGAAGACACGATGCTCTTTTCCCTTACGATATTCGAAAGAGCTCTGCGCCGCTCTTCGACCTTATCCTCCTGAACTTCGATCGCTTTCCGTAGAGACGACAAATCTCCCCTAACCTCTGCGTCACGCTCTTTCGCCACAGGAGATGCAGGGAGTTCATAAGATGCGGTGCCCAGAGCTCCGTAACTTCCATCATATTTCTCCTCGTTGTAGCGCCACACCACCGTCGACACCGCCAGGCAAGCGGCCACACCGATCCATGGCTGAGGTCGTTTCCACAGCGGCCGCTTTTTCTTCTCCACCACTGGCTCGGCAACAACTTCACCGAACGCCTCATGAAGCGTCTTCGCCTTCTCTTCGGGAAGTTTCCACTCATCTCCGCTTTCCTGTCCGACCGCATCCGTGAGCAGCCCTTGCAACGCAAGCATGCGCTGATGAAAAGCCGCGAGTTCCGGCTTCTCCGCACAGAGCCTTTCGAGCTCCGCGATTTCGAACGCGGATGCTTCACCAAGCACCCACGCCACGATCCTCGCTTCCACGACCTCGTCGGCCGATGGATGGAGCGGGATGTCAGTTTCGTCGTTCATCGATTCGTTTTTTGAAATTCATCCTTCCGCGCCTTCCACCCCGAGCCTCCGCAAGGCATCGCCGAGGTGCTTGAGCACGTGGTGCAGCTTGTAGCCGACATTGCCGACGCTGAGGCCGGTCCGTTCGCTGATCTGACCGTATTTCAGACCCTCGTGATATTTGAGGCCGATCAACCGCTGGTCCTCTTCGCGCAGCTCGGAAAGCAGCATGCGCAGCGTGCCGACGGCTTCCATCCTGCCGAGCGCCCGTTCGGGATCGGGAGCGGCGCATGCGGGATCGTTTCCTTCGATCATCGGCGTTTCGCGGCGGTGATCCCGGATATGGTTGAGGGCGAGATTCCTGACCGCCCGGTAAAGCCAGGCCCTCGGATTTTCGACTTCGTTCCAGTGGGCGTGGAGTTTCAGGAAAGCCTCCTGGACCAGATCCTCCGCCGTTTCGCGCTGCCCCACGAGGCCGAACGCGAAGCGCAGGAGGGCCGATTCCTCCTTTTCGAAAACCTGACGGAGCGCTGATGCGTTCTCCATGGGTTTCCGGAAAGGAAGCACCGGTGTCGGGTCCGCCTCACTGAGGAGACAGGCGCTGGCTGCTTGGGTTTCCATGAATCGGCGGGGACTGGGTCATGCCTTCATGAGAAAAGACCCGCCAACTCTGAATTCCTTGGAAAAAATATCCACTTTCTTCCATTTCCCCCTCCTTTTCCTCCCCTTCGCCGGCGCGGTGGGCTCCGGGGGAACCCACCGCACCCGCATTGGCTATCCACGGGGGGGTGGTCGAATCATTCGTAAGGGCCGAACAAGTGGGCTGATTTACTAAAGGCATCTTAAATTTCTGTAAGGAACAATCCATGAATCCGGTCGATGGCTCCACGAAGCGGCTCCATGCGAGAAACTTCCTGATTCCCCCTTGAACCGCTTCTGATCCTCCTTAGTTTCGCTCGCGGAATGGAAAGCCGGATCCGGGTGCTTGTAGTTGATGACGTCGCCGTCCAGCGGATGGTGATGCGGCGATTGGTCGAGTCACACGCCGGCCTCGAATGGATCGGCGAAGCGGACCACGGTGTGGCGGCGTTGGAAATGATCCGGCAGCACAAACCCGACGCCCTCATCCTCGATGTCCAGATGCCGGGAATGGATGGATTCGATCTTCTCAGCCGTCTGGAAAACCCTCCGAAAGTGGTGTTCGCCAGCGCCTGGCCTTCCTACGCGGTCGAAGCGTTCGCTCTGGAAGCCGTCGATTATCTGCTCAAACCCGTTTCGCCCGAACGTTTCGCCTCCACCGCACGGCGGTTGCAGCGGATTTTCACGGACGAAGTTTCGCCTGAGATCCGGCACGATCCCATGGACCGGATCTGTCTCCGCACGACCGAGCGGACGATTTTCCTGCCACTCCACGGCATCGCAGCCCTCGAGGCGGATGGCGATTTCACGTGGGTGAAGGACGCGCAGCAGCCGCCCATCCTCGCCTGCCGCCGCCTGGGTGAATTCGATGAACTTCTCCCCTCCCCGCCTTTCATGCGGCTGGACCGCTCGTTGATCGTCAACCTTGAGCGCCTTTCGAAGGTCGAACGGGAGTCCCGCAACGGCGCCCGCATCTGGCTGCGCGGCCTGCCCGAACCCGTCGAGATCGGACGGACCGCCCTCGCGCGGCTGCAGGAGATAACGAAAAAGACCTCGATCTGAGCGGCGCCGTTATTTGCGGTCGGGAATGCTCAGGATGAAAGTCGCGCCGTCACCCGGTTTGCTTTCGACCTTCACCTCGCCGCCCAACAATCGCGCGAGCTGTGATGAAATCGAAAGTCCGAGACCGGTGCCGCCGTACTCCCGGGCGATCGAAGGATCCGCCTGGACGTAAGGTTCGAAAATTTTCGCCGTCTGTTCTTCGCTGAGACCCGGGCCGGTGTCCTGCACCTTGAACTGCACGATCGAGTTCAGAACTTCCGGCGTGGCGACGACTTTCACCCCGCCGTGCGAAGTGAACTTCACCGCATTCGAGATGAGATTGGAAAGGATCTGGCGGAGACGTGTCGGATCCGTGGTGATCATCTCCGGCATCGAGGGATCGATCTCCATTTCCAATGAGATCGCCTTCGCATTCGCCGCGGCGTGGAACAGCTCCACGATGCGGTCGAGGAACTCGTTGATGATGACAGGCATCTTCTCGACGTCCATTTTCGCCGCTTCGAGCTTCGAGTAATCGAGGGTATTGTCGACGAGCCTGAGCAAATGGTTCGAGGACATCTCGGCGATCTCGACGACCTGATCGCGCTCCTCCTGGGATTTCGAGCTCTTGTAAAGCCACAGCGAACTGAGGATCCCGGAAAGCGGCGTGCGGACTTCGTGGGCGAGCACCGAGAGGAAACGGGCTTTCGCCGCATTTTCCGCGAGGGCTCGCGCTTCCGCCTCTTTCCGGGCGGCGACTTCCTCGCGCAGGAGGCGGTTCATCCGGGCGGTGAGCAAGGACCACGCTCCGAAAACCGCGGCCACCGCCGCAAGCCCGCCGAGAGTCCAGTAAAGCCAGCGCAGATCGGGCTTCGGATCGCGTTCGTAGATGAACTTCCCGAGATCGACCTGCTTTTTCATCATGCCGAGATCCGTGTAGGTTTTCGCGATGCTCTCCCAGCGTCCCGGATTGACGTATCCGACTTCGATCAGTTCGGGATGCATCAGCTTCGCCGTTTCGGCGGCCTCGAAGACGAGGTGGTCGCGGGAGTGTCTGCCGGGATATTTCGCCACGATCAGATCGACCATTTCCTGAGGATGCTCCATCGCATATTTCCAACCCTTGAGGCTGGCATCGACAAACCGCTTCACCCTTTCCGGATTCTCTTCGATCTGTTTCTCGGTGGTGAACAGATTGTCGCCGTAGAAATCGATGCCTCCCGCGCGGGGGTTGAACGTCACATAGTCGACACCTCTCTGTTTCAGGAAAAACGGCTGGTCCGTCGAATAGCACGCCATTCCCTGGACCTTGTTTTCCAGCAGATCGTCCAACCGGAAGCTGTGGGGAACGACGTCGACCTTGGAAACATCGATTCCTTCGTGCTTGAAGTAACCGAGCAATTCCGCCGCATCCAACTCCATCATGACCTTCTTCTGCGAAAGCTCATGGATGTCCCTGATGCCCGACGCTGCGGTGGAAATCAGTACGAAGGGCGAATGCTGATAGATCACGCCGAGCACGACCACCGGCTCGCCCTGGGAGCGCAGCAGGATCAGATTGGATGTCCCGACGCCGAAATCCGCCGCTCCTTTCGTCACCTCACGTGCGGTGTCCTGTTCGGGAAGGGCCTCGCGGATCTCCACATCAAGCCCGGCATCCCGATAGAACCCTTTTTCAACCGCCGCATAGTATCCGGCGAACTGGAACTGATGGGTCCATTTCAGTTGGAGGCTCACTTTTTCCAGGGCCAGTGCTTTCGAAACGAATGGCAGCCATATGGACAGCGAAAAGCAGAAAAGTAATGAAAAACGGGAGGGGAAAAAACTCATGCGGGCTTCAGGTGAACCCTTACCCCGAAACCCTTGGAATGGGAGACAAAAAAAGCCTCAGTGGCAACTTACAGCCGCTATCCCCGCAGCAGCTCCGGTGGCGAAACAAGTGCCCATCACACGAATCGAAGCCTGGGCTTCGTGATCCGCCGAGATGCATCGGCCAGCGACAAAAAGCCGGTTCGTTCCCTCCGGTTTCAGGCATCGCAACGGAATGCCGCACGGTCGGTTGTCGATGGGATAGCGGAGCTTCGGACCTTTCGCGGTTTCCCGGAACTCCATCGGCCAGGTTGCCAACGCGATCTCGTCCTCAAAACGCCTGCCATTCAGCAGATCCTCCCCGGTGATCACATACTCTCCGATCCACCGCCGGCTCTCCCTGACGCCCGCACGTATCGGCCAATGACTGACATAGGCAGTCCTCCAAAAATCCACTTTCGCTTTCAGATATCCGACCACCGCTGATCCGATGCGCCTTCCGTCCATCTCAAGCCGGGTGAGGCACCGTGGATCAAGCGGATCGTAATCCGCAGCCGATTCGCCGCCGGTCAGATCCAGCGAACCAAAGACCTCCGATACCCGTCCGGAAGCCCGGAAACTGAGGCCCAGCGCTTCCCGCGGAATCTCCCCTTTCCTCACCCCCTCCACCAGCCAACCGGAAGTCGCGAGCCGGGCGGCATCATCAAACGCCGGCAGGCCACCGATCCCGAAAAGATAAGCCGGACGCTGCAACCGGGGGCTTTCCGTCATCACGATCCGGTTTCCATCCATCAACCCCGCCACCACCGCATCGCCCGAAGCATCGATCAGGGTTCGCGCGGAAATCTTCGTTTGTCCGGAACGGTGGCCGAGAATCAATTCCCACTCACCTTCGCCCGCAACCACCGAAAGCAATTCCGTGTGGAGGAAAAGCTCCAACGATTTCTCCGCGCCCACCAGTTCGTCCGCGATCCGCG
>DATLIO010000186.1:0-2986 GCA_035539355.1 Luteolibacter sp. | reverse complement strand
ATTTTCAGGATGCCGTTCGCCCTCTCAAGGGCGGTGACAAGTTCGTCCACACCCGCCTTGGCGAGATCCTCGACATCCAGAAATCCCGCGACTTCCAGTAATTCCTGTGATGATTTCCCGATGCCGGGAATGGAGGTGAGTTTCGCCATTCGTTGGGTTAGTCCGCAAAATAGGGATCAGCCCCGCTCTTGCAAGCTATCATCCGAGGGCGGACAACATATCTTCGAGTTGTGCCAATTTCGTGCGCCAATCCTGGAGACGGGCTTTCTCCTGCTCCACCACTTCAGGGGGTGCACGGTCGACGAAACTTGGATTCGAAAGCTTGCCTTCCGCTTTGGTCACTTCGAGACGGGTTTTCTCAATCTCCTTCGTGATCCGGACGCGTTCGGCCGCCACATCGATGAGACCTTCCAGCGGCATGTAAACCTCACCGATCGGAGTGATCGATGCGGGCGTGCCTTTCGGCGCGTCATACGAAGTCGCCAGGATGACCTCCCCCGCTCCTGCGAGCAGTGCGAGGATCTTTGTCTCCGCGGCCACCCATTCCGGCGCCAGTTTCACGATGAAACGGATGTCCTTCCGCGAAGCCATCTTGTATTCGGCCTTCAGGTTGCGGATGCGGGCGGCGGATTCGTAGATGTCCTCCGCGATCTTCATCGCTTCGTCGATCCGCTCGACATGGACCAGCGCGAGAAGCGGCTCGTCCGGCAGTTCTTTCTGCATCAGGTACTGGCCTGCGGAAACATAACCCATCCGGGCGGAAAGCTCTTCCGTCACGTGCGGCATGTAAGGATGCAGCAACTGCAGATAACGGCTCATGATCGTATCGAACGTGCCCAATGTCGTCGCCCGTTCGGACGGCGTGGCCGATTCGCGGAGATCCAGTTTCACCGCTTCGAGGAAACGGTCGCAGAATTCGCTCCAGAGGAATTCGTAGAGACGCTGGGCGATCTCACCGAAACGATAATCGGCGTAGAGCGCTTCGAGATCGGCGGTCAGCTCGTCGAGCTTCGCCATGATGTCGATGTGATAGACCGGAAGGTCCGTGAAGGTTTCAAGAACCTGCACGTCCTCGCCCGCCATCTGGCGGAAACGGCAGGCGTTGTAGAGTTTGTTGGCGAAGTTCCGGCCTTCCTCGACCGATGATTCGTCGAAACGCACGTCCGCACCGACCGGCGCGATCCGCATGAGGCCGAAACGCAGGCCGTCCGCGCCGTATTTCTCCATCAGGTCGATCGGGTCCGGCGAATTGCCGAGCGATTTCGACATCTTGCGGCCTTGCAGGTCGCGGATGATGGACGTGAAGAACACGTTCCGGAAAGGCAGCGCGCCGGTGAATTTGAAACCGGCCATGATCATCCGGGCGACCCAGAAGAAAATGATGTCCGGACCGGTGACGAGATCATCGGTCGGGTAGAATTTTTTCACCGTGTCCGAATGTTCACCGACATCGGTCATCGTTGCAAACGGCCACAGCCACGAGGAGAACCAGGTGTCCATGACATCTTCGTCACGTTCCCAGTTTCCTGCATCGGACGGCGCTTCGACACCCACGTGGATGTCACCGGCGGTGAAATCCGCCATGTCCAGCGACTCGGCGTTCTTGAGCGCTTCCAGCTTGTCCTTGCGGTACCACACCGGGATCTGGTGGCCCCACCAGAGCTGGCGGCTGATGCACCAGTCCTGCAGGTTCTCCATCCAGTGGGCGTAGGTTTTCGCCCAGCGCTCCGGACGGAAAACGATGTCACCTTGCGCGACGGCCTCGGAAGCCTCCTGCACGCACGGGTATTTCAGGAACCACTGCATCGAAATGCGCGGCTCGATCGGCACGTCGGCGCGTTCGGAGAAACCGACGTTGTTGTCGTATTCCTCGACCTTGATGAGCAGGCCCATCTCCTCGAGTTTCGCGGCGGCTTTCTTGCGGGCGACGAAACGATCCAAGCCATGGAGCTCCGGCACGTCCGGGCAATTGATGTGCGCGTCCGGCGTGAGGATGTCGATGATCTCAAGCCCGTGGCGTTGGCCGATCTCGAAGTCCGCCTTGTCGTGCGCCGGAGTGATCTTCAGCGCGCCGGTGCCGAACTCGATGTCGACATGCTCGTCCGCGATGATCGGGATCTCGGCGATCGGGAACGGACGGATGACCTTTTGACCGATGTATTTCGCGAAGCGCGGATCCTTCGGATTCACGGCCACGGCGGTGTCACCCATCAACGTTTCCGGACGGGTGGTGGAAATTTCCAGATACTCCCCGTCCGAACCGGAGATCGCGTATTTCATGAAATACAGCTTCGAGCGCTGCGGCTTCATGATCACTTCCTCGTCGGAAAGCGCGGTGAGGGAAACCGGGCACCAGTTCACCATCCGCTTGCCGCGGTAGATGGCGCCGTCCTTGAAAAGCTCGACGAACACGTGGCTGACCCACTTCGTGTAGGCCGGGTCCATCGTGAAGCGCTCCCGGCTCCAATCGCACGAACAACCGAGCCGCTTGAGCTGGTTGATGATGATATCGCCGTGCTTGTTCTTGAAATCCCAGACCCGCTCGAGGAACGGCTCGCGGCCGAGGTCGCGGCGCGTCTTACCCTCGTTTTCGCGGAGTTCACGTTCCACCTTCGCCTGGGTGGCGATGCCGGCGTGGTCGGTTCCCGGCAGCCAGAGGACTTCCTTCCCCTTCTGACGGGCGCGGCGGGCAAGAATGTCCTGAAGCGCGTTGTTCAGGACGTGGCCGAGGTGGAGGATGCCGGTGACATTCGGCGGCGGAATGACGATCGAATAACCGTCCTTCTCGGAAGAAGGATCGGCTTCGAAGCATTTTCCGTCGATCCAGGCGGCGTACCATTTGGCTTCCACCGCCTGCGGTTCATAGGCTTTCGGCAACTCGGACATTGGGGGCGGATGGATGCCACGGGGCCGGACATTTGTCCAGCAAACGGATGATCCGCAAAAATGTAGCGGCGGTCTATGACCGTCGCTGTTCACATTCCAC
>DATLIO010000185.1:0-2349 GCA_035539355.1 Luteolibacter sp. | reverse complement strand
GAGCGGTGGTCGTCTTCGTTCCGACCCAGAATGCGAATGCCAGGCGAATGCGGTCGCCGGGAACAGCCAACGCCAGAACGAACCGCTCTCACGGACAGGCGCAGGCGGGGCTTCCTTTGCGGAAAGCTCGCGGATCGATTTCTCGATGCGGCTGTTGAAAAAATCCGGGTAAGGCGGCTCCACTTCGGCGGGAATGACCGTGGAGATGTTTTTTCTCCACGCGCGGACCTCCTCGCGGGCGGCGAGTTGGTCAGGCTGGGTCAGCGCCCACGACTCGACCTTGGCGAGTTCTTCGCCTTCGAGTTCGTCGTCAAGCCAGAGGGCCAGCAACACTTCATCGGGAGTTGTATTCATCTTTGAGGAGGGCTTGGAGTTTCTGACGGGCGTAGAAAAGGCGGCTCATCACCGTCCCGAGAGTGCATTCCATCGCGTCTGCAATCTCTTTATACGACAATCCCTGGACATCTTTCAAGATTACGGCTTCGCGGTGTTCCGGGCTTAATTTCGCCAAAGCGGACTCGATTTTCACCCGCAGCTCGCCGTGGGCCATCGAGTCGTCCGGAGCTTCGCCGCCACCCGGGGTGGTCACCGCCGCCGGATCGATCCGGTCGCGGTCGAAAATCTCGTCGTTGAGCTCACCGGCGCTCTCGATCTTCCGCTTGCGCGTGAAATCGTAGACGACGTTGTGGGCGATCCGATACAGCCACGTCGAGAAGCGCGCCTTCGCCTCGAAGCGGGGCAGCGCCTGCCAAGCCTTGATGAAGACCTCCTGGGCGAGGTCCCAAGCATCGGCTTCCTGGTGGATCATGTTGCGGATCATGGCGAAAATCCTTCCCCGGTGACGGGTGACCAAGGCGTCGTAGGCCCGCATGTCGCCTCCCTTGGCTTTGGCGACCAGCAGGAAGTCGTCATCCGAATCGAAATCGACGGGCCCGGATGGCTCCTTCACTGATTTCGACGGATCCCCTGCCGGATTATTCATGATTCTCGGAAAAATTCCCCTTTCTTCACCTTCTTTTCAGGTTCGGCGGGTCACGGCCATACCCTGTGCTGACAATGGTCCGTGTGCAATTCGAATCATCCCGCAACCCGCGGGGCATCCCGGTTCAAGGGTGGGCGAGGATGAAATCCACGATCGGCGTCGGATCCGGCAAGCTGTGCGGGTGATGTCCCCCTCCCGGTTTGACGATGATCTGCACCTTTCCGCCCAGCGTTTCGTAGCGTTTCCGGACGATCTCCATGTTCTCGTCCAGCGGAACGACATCGTCCGCGCCGCCGCACACGGCGAAAATCGGGATCTTCGCGTCGGCCAGCGGCTTCAGGTTGTCGATTGGATTCCCCGGATATGACAGCGCCTGATCCTCCGTGAAACCATAGGCCTCCAGACACCGTTTCCAGTCTCCCGGTGATCCTTTGCCTTTTCCTTTGCCACCCGGCCAGCTTTTGAAATCGCAGACCGGAGCATCGACATAAAGTGAAGCCACCTTGCCCGGGTTCTTCACCGCCCAGTTGAACGCGAAAAGCCCTCCCCGGCTGAAACCCTCCAGCACGACTTTACCGGAAAGACCGTGGTCGGAAACGAGCTGCGCATGGAAACGATCCATCGCCTCGATCGCCACCGGGGCCCCGTAGAGATTCTGCACGTTGAGGTAAGCCACGTGATACCCCTTTTCGAGCAACACGAGATCAGCCTGCGGTTCATGGCCGAAGAACTCCGTCCGCCAGATCCACGGATTGCCGGGAGCCGCCTGTTTCGGAACGACCAGCAGCGCCTTGCGTCCGCCGCTGTCGAAATCCAGCCGCTTCCAGCCTTTCCAATCCGAAACCACCGGAGCGGCTTTCGTTTCCTGCGCCGCGGCCAAGGACGATCCAAGGCCGAACGCGAAAAACAGCGGGACGATCCAGCGCTTCATCGGATCACTTCATCGGGTGCTGCTTGAGCAGTTCATCGACCAAATAGAAGCCCTTCTGGTCCTTGGTCGCCTCACGCACCTTGATGACCTGTTGGGTGGTGATCTCATCGGCCTTGTTCTCGAAACGGTTGCGCACATAGGTGAGCACCGCGGCGATTTCCTCATCCTTGAGCAATCCACCGAAGGGAGTCATCGGCACCTGGCCGTCATACTTTTTCCCGTGGAGTTCGAACGGCCCCATGAGTCCGTGGAGGGTCAGTTTGATGAGACGCTCCGGATCTCCGGCAACCCATTCGCTCTTGTAGAGAGGAGGAAACGCGGGATCGAGTCCCTTGCCGTCCGGTTGATGGCAGGTGACGCAGTGACCTTCACGGAAGAAGATTTCATGACCGGCGAGGAACTGCTTTTTCCCTTCGGCCGACAGATGGTCCGGCAC
>DATLIO010000184.1:0-4705 GCA_035539355.1 Luteolibacter sp. | reverse complement strand
ATTTCGTAGAGCTTCTCCTTGTCGTGCACCTTGTCGGCGCGCTTGAGGCCGGTGATGGCGTAGTCCTTGCGAAGGAAGATGGCTTGCTCCGGGCAGACTTCCTCGCACATGCCGCAGTAGATGCAGCGGATCATGTCGATGTCGAATTCCAGCGGGCGCTTCTCGACCTTGGCCCACGGGTCGTCGGAAGGGATCTCGCTCGGGGTGATCTTGATTGCCTTCGGCGGGCAGATGAATTCGCAGAGCTGGCAGGAAACACAGCGTTCGCGGCCTTGTTCGTCGGTGACGAGGGTCGGGGCGCCGCGGTAGTATTCCGGCATCTGGTCATCCCAGCGTTGCTCGGGGAACTGCATGGTCACGCCGAGACCGGAGGATTTCAGGCTGTCCGCACCCATCGATTTGCCGCGCAGCGAGGTGATCGCGTGGCGCATGGTGAGGAAGAACCCTTTGATCAGGGCGCCGAAGTAGATCTTCTCGCCGAGGCCGAGTTTGGGGCGCTGGAGTTTGACGATTGCCATGGAAATGAAGGGTTAGGCCCGGAGGAGTTTCGGTTTCTCTTCGGAGACTTTCGCGACCCAGATGACGGCGAGCGTCAGGACCACGAGAAGGACGGAGCCGATCGCGATGATCGTGCCTTTCATGTGGGGAGCGGCGACGATCAGTGCGGCGAGGAAGACGTTGATGAGTGCGGCTTCGAAGAAAACGACCCAGCCGAGTTTCATGAGCTGGTCGTAGCGGAAACGCGGCACCGTCCAGCGGACGAGGATGAAGAAGAGGATGAAACCGATGAGTTTCGTGAGGAACACGCCGAGGTGGATCAGGCCCGCGAAGTGGAAACCGGCGATGTTCCAGTCGGCGATCTTCGCATCGAGGCCGAAGCCCATCGACCAGCCGCCGAGGAAAAGGGTCACGATGAGCGCGGAGCCGATGACCATCGCGGCGTATTCACCCATGAAGAACATGGCGAATTTCATCGAGGAGTATTCCGTGTGGTAGCCGCCGACGAGTTCGGTTTCGCACTCGGGAAGGTCGAACGGCATGCGGTTCGTCTCGGCGAAGATCGAGATCGTGAAGATCAGGAAAGCGATCACGGCGGGGAACCAGAAGAGGAACTTCTCAGCGGTGATGCCGAAGCCGTTGGTGTCCCAGATCGGGAGAAGCAGCCAGCCATGGTCGGCCTGGTGCTGGACGATCTTCGAAAGGTTGAGGTCGCCGAAGTAGAGCAGGACCGGGATGACGGAGAGGCCGAGCGCGATTTCGTAGGAAATCATCTGCGCGGTCGAGCGGACGCCGCCGATGAACGGGAACTTCGAATTCGAGGCCCAGCCGGCGAGGGTGATGCCGTAGACGCTGAGCGAGGCGATCGCGAAAACGAAAAGCGGACCGATATCGAGGTCCGCGATCACGAGCTTGTATTCCTCGCCGTTGATGACGAGCGGTGAGCCGAAAGGAACCACACAGACGGTGATGAGCGCCGGAATGACGGTCAGCGCGGGAGCGAGCCAGTAGAACGATTTGCGGACGTGCTCGGGAGTGAAGTCCTCTTTGAGAAACAACTTAATGCCATCGGCGATCGGCTGGATGAGACCGAAGAGGTGGAAGTCCTTCTTGAAACCGAGGAGCGTCAACGGGATGCCGACGCGGTTCGGACCGACGCGGTCCTGGATGATGGCGGAGAAACGGCGCTCGAAATACACGGAAACCGGCACGAGCGGCAGCACCACCATGAAGGTGAGTGCGATGATCTTGAAGATGATGATGGCGATGTCGAGCATCTGGGGAAGAGGTGATGGAGATGTTGCGGCGGATGCTGCAACCACTGTCATTTAGCCATTGATGGTGCCTGCGGCTTTGCGGGCGCGTTCGTTGGTGAGGAGTGGGATTTCGTAGCCGGTTTCAAGGACCTGTGTTCCTTGGTGGCCGATTTTGGAAAGCGTGAGTCCTTCGAAGGCGGGGATGGCGGCGGCCATGTGCTTGAAGAGATCCTCGATGAGGAAAACGGTGCTCTTCTCATCGGCGATCGCCGAAATCAGGTCGCGGATGATTTCCCAGTCGTCTTTGGCCTGGCCGGGGAGTTCGTTCGCGCGGTTGAGGCGCTGGAGACGGCCTCCGAGGTTGACCATCGAGCCGCGTTTCTCGGTGAAAGCGGCGGCGGGCAGGACGATCTGCGCGTTCTCGGCCGTCGGGTTGGCGAGGACGTGGCTCTGGACGAGCAGTTTCAGCCCGGAAAGATCGGCATGGGTGAAACCGGCGTCCGCGACGAGGTCTTCGCCGAAAACGAGGAGCGCTTTGATCGAACCGCGGCTGACACCTTCGCGGATCGCGGAAAGGTCGGCGTAGGGATCATTGACGCCGAGAACCAGTTTCGCACCGGTGGTGTTCGGATTGCGGTCGGCGGCGACGAGCAGTTGGTCGGCCTCGCCGAAACGCGGGACGAGCGAGAGGTGGGAGGTGCCGAGTTTTTCGGCCAGGACTTTGACGAGGAACAGCTCCTCGTTGGTCATGCGGCCGGAAGCGATGATCGCGACGTCCTCGGCGGGGATGGTTTTCAGGACGGTCGCGGCGGTGGCGAGCGCCTTCGCCCAATCGGCGGTTTCGTGGACCGGGCCTTGTTTCACCAGCGGTTCGGTGAGGCGGGCGTCGCTATTGATATAGTGGAAATTCAGGCGGTGCGAATCCGGCATCCAGTCGGAGTTCACGTCGTTGTTCCGGCGCGGGGTGATCCGGTGGATCGTGTTGCCGCGGGTCCAGACGGTGATGTTCGTGCCGGTGCCGCAGTTGACGTCGATGGTCGGGGTTTCCTTGAGGAACCAGACCCGCATCTGGAAGCGGAAATCGTTCGAAGTGAGGGCGCCGACGGGGCAGATGTCGGCGGTATTCAGAGAGTAGTTCGAATCGAGCAGGCGGCCCGGATGGACGGTGAGGGTCGTGTGGGTGCCGCGCTGGGTGAAACCGAGGACCGGATCGCCGGCGACCTCGTCCATGAAGCGGATGCAGCGGCTGCACATGATGCAGCGCTCGTCGTCGAGGCGGATGCGCGGGCCGATATCGACGTTTTTCGGCTTCTTCACCTTCATGTCGACGAACCGGGACGTGCCGCGGCCGTGGTCGACGGAGTGTTCCTGGAGGCGGCATTCACCGGCCTGGTCGCAGATCGGGCAGTCGAGAGGGTGGTTGATGAGGAGGAACTCCATCACGCCTTCGCGGCATTTTTCGACGAGTTCGCCCTGGGTGCGGATGCCCATGTTTTCGCCGACCGTGTTGGCGCAGGCGATGACAGGACGGGGCATCCAGCCGATGATTTCGTAGCCGTTTTCGTCGCGTTTCGGCTCTTCGCCGGGAGCGGGACGGGGCGGCATGCCCATCTGGACGAGGCACATGCGGCAGTTGCCGGGGGCCGAAAGCTTGGGATGGTAGCAATAATGGGGCACCAGCGCCTCGGCCTGACGACAGGCTTCGATCATGCGGGTGCCGCGGGGAAATTGATGCCAAACGCCGTTGATCTGGACGTTCACCATGCCTTTTTCGGCGGCTAGGTCTTTTGGCAGCTTGGTTTCCGCGGTCGCCGAAGGTGTGTCGCTCATGGCTGGTGAAAAACGCTGAGCTGGAGGGAACGGTCGTTCTCCGGAGGCTCGCGCGCGACTATGTCAACCCGGCCAATAACGGGCAAGCGTGCTTTGTGAAATTTTTCACAAGCTGGGAACGAACGATGGAGGATAATTCGGCGGTTGAGCTTTCGGGGGGAGTCCCGAAGATCCGTTTCATGCCCAAGCACTTGTCGCGAGCCCGTCCGATGATGTTCTTCTCGGCTATTTTCGTGCCGTTCGGGGTATTGGCGGCGTTCTATCTTCTGACAGGAGCTTTCTGGCAGGGAAATTCATGGCCGTATGCGATGATCGGACTCGCCTTCGCGGTGGTGCTTTTCGAAATGTTTTTGCCAAGCGTGCCCTCGGCTGGTTCCCAGTCCCTGACGGTGGTTTTCCTGATTGCCGCCTATTTCCTGTTCCAGATGAGCGGCGTCCTGGATGAAGTCTTCAGGGTGATCCTGAAGAAATCCGCAAACGGGTATTTCATGGGCGGCTGCCTGGTGATCTCGGCGCTGTTCGCTTATCGGCGCTGGCGGACGGTCAGCAGGCTTTCGAGTGATGAAATCCGCCGATGTTACATGGCGAAGCGGTTTTTTCCGGAGAGGTAGTCCGGCACCGGGCGGACGCTACAGGTTTCCGACCAACCGCCTCCGCGTCGCTTCATCCACCGGTTCGCAGAGTCGGTAACCATCGCCGTGGCTGGGGATGGTCATGAGGAGGGCGTCGCGTTCGTAGGAGCTGGGGAAATCCAGGCCGATGAGGGCTCGGCCGATCCGTTCGCCGGATTGGCGGTAGTTGAAATAGCAGAGGTTCGCGTTGCCGCTGATGCGCTGGGCGAGGAAATCGTGGAGCGCGCCGGGGCGTTCGTAGAAATCGAGGCGCAGGAAAGCGGGGTGGCCCAACAGGTCGCTGCGGAGCGGGATGGCGCGGAAATCGATGTCGATGGCTCCGGTGAGGTCTTCCCAGGCGAAGCCGGCGGCGTCGAGTTTCGCCGGGACGGAATCGAGCACGGCGGCATCGTCCGCGGCGATGGTGAATGCGGGCCAGGCTTCGGCTCCGTCGGTTTTGCCATATTGGAAATCGGTGATGTTCACGCCCTCGAAGCAGGTGTCGAGGAG
>DATLIO010000183.1:0-3360 GCA_035539355.1 Luteolibacter sp. | reverse complement strand
GGTGATGCTTTCCCCAGGCCTCTGGTCAGCGCCGCGAACAGGATTCCGATGCCACCGTAGCCGAGATTGAAGGCGAGGCCGCGGAAACTGAGGATGGTTGCGCGGCGGCGGGAATCGGTGACCTGTTCGTTGAGATAATGCGAAACAAAGAACTGGGTGAACGACATCGCCATGCCGATCGGGACGATCCAGATCAGTCCATACCAGTCTTTCGCGAACGCCGCGCCGAGCAGACCGATGAACACGATGACCGCGAGAACCGCGAAGTTGGTTTTCATCGTCCGGTGTTCGACCATCTTTTTCGCCATGGCGGGAACGACGAATCCCAGCAGCGAGAAAGCCGCGCCGATGAACCCGAAACTCGCGGTCGGCAGTTGGATGATGCGGAAATAGCCGGCTTCGAAGGTCAGGAAGAGCCGGATGATGCTGTCGAACGAAAGACCGCAGAGGATGATGATGAACGCCGGAGCGGTCATCCAGATCCAGCGACCGGCAGCGACGGTGGACTTCCATGGGTTGGGATGCGTTTCATCTTTCGCTGCCGGTGGTTCCCGCATGGCGAGCGCCAGGAAGAGGGTCGGGATCGCATTCGCCAATGTCAGCAGGATGGGCAGGCGCATCGCGAAGTCCTTGGTGACTTTCCAAGGCAGTCCGAAGAAATCGATCACCCGCTGGAGGAAGCCTTCATCGTAAACCGCCGAACCGACGATCATGACCACGAAGAACGCGACCGATTGCCAGCGCATGACGCGTTCGAGCACCTGCGGCCAGTTCTTTTCGGCTCCGTCCGCGGCGAGCGAATCGTAGGCCAGCGCTTCATCCGCTCCGCTCGCGCTCGCTTCGGCGGCTCCGCTGAGAACGCGGTTCACGAGGAAGAGCCAGAACAACAGATCGGGATTGTCCCGTGGCGCGAAAGCGAAGACCGCCATTTCCACGACCATCAGCATCGCCGCGAAGACGACCATCCGTTTCCTGCCGAGGAAATCCGCAAGCGCTCCGGATGGCACCTCGAGCCCGACGATCGCCGCGGCCCAGGCGACGTTGAGCAGCGCGTACTGCTCGACCGTCAGCCCGAGATCGAGGAACAGGATCGCGAGGATCGGGTAATACCACCGGGCGTTGAAAAGAACCCGGAAACCGATGAAGAGGGGGATATTCCGGCTGTAGGTCGTCCGTGGCACGCCCCGTTCTATCCGATCATTTCTGTTTCGAATAGATCATCTTGTCGGCAACCGACGCCCACAGGCGGTTGATGCCGTCCGAACCTTCCTTCGTGTGATGGACGCCGTCTTTCGCCAGCGCGGTGGCGTGATTTTGCCGCGTGTAGTTCCAGTAGTCGGCGTAGGGCAGTTGGGTCGCCGGATCCAGCGCGTAAGGGGTGTTCGTGCGGCAGAACACATCGACGCCCGCGAAGTTCGCCGGGAGGGTGTTGTAGAAAACATTGTATTTCACCGGCTCCAGCGTCGCGGGATCGAGGTAACCCGTGGAGTATTCGATGCGCACCGGGACCAGGAGCAGGCCGTTGGTCTTGCAGAGATCCTGCACTTCGGTGAGGGATTTGATGAATTTCTGCCCCATCCACAATCCTCCGCCGACACCGATGTCATTGAATCCCGGTTCGAAGCAAACGTTGGTGCCGACAGGAATCTCCGATCCCGCGGGCGCAGCGAGCAGCGGGAGGTAGTTTTTCATCCGGGCGAAGGTGTTGACCATCATCTCGCCGCCTTGCGAAGAATTGATGACCATCGGATACCGGTCCGGGTGGTTCTTGCGGACCAGATCGGAAAACCAGACCGTGTGGCGTTCGGGAGAACCTCCGGCCATGTCCTGCACCACGAGGCTGTCACCGGTGAAGACCCACGAGTCGTTGCGGAAGCCTTTCGGGGCGGCGCGGAAAACATCGAGGCGGCAAAGCTGGAAGTTCCCCGAGTTTTTGATCCCGATCCATTTCGGCTTGTGGTTGGGAAACGGGATCACGCTGTCGAGATACTTGTTCTCGCCGGACACCACGTCGGTCCATGTGCCATCGATGCCGTTCGTGGAGTCGTGGCTTTCGGTGATCGTGTAATTTTTCAACGACCGCCAGTTGATGTTGTAGGCGTATCCCTGGCCGGTGGAATCGGTGCGGAAGTTGATCATCAGGTAATCGGCGTCGGCATAGTTGCCGTTGAGCTTGATGCGGACTTCGCACGCTTCCTTTTCCTTGAATCCGCAGCTCGTCGCGTCCGAACCATCAACGAGATCCTCGAGCTTTCCGAGCGTCGGTTTGGTGGTGCTGACGATGGTGCTTCCGAGGCTCACACACATGCTTTTCGCGATCTTCACCGGAAACGGCGCTCCGGGGGACGGGGTGATCGTGAATGCCGGGGTGGCCGCGGTCTGCGGGCTTTCGCCGTCGGCGTTGGTCGCCGCGAGTTTGAAGAAGTATTCGGTGCCTTGCGGGAGTTTGGAGATCTTCGCCGAACGTTCCGCGAAGGTGACGTTCGTGGCGGGGGTGAAAGTCCCGTCCTTTTTGTCGCTGACGAAAAGTTTGTAGCCCTTCGCATCATCGGCCCCGGCGCGATACCACGTGAGCGTGATGCTGTCCGCGGAGTTGTCCGTCATCGCGAGCCCGAGAGGGGCGGCGGGAACCGCGGAGAATGCGGCGCCGGTCAGGAATGCGGAAAGACAGATCAGAGGAAGCGGGTGCATGGTTTTCGGGAGATGAAAGAAGCGGTGTTCCGGTTTGATCGGAACGATGACAAGAAGAGTGTTGGTGAACAGTTATTTCAAGGGCGGCTGACTTTGAGGCGCATGAATTGTTTTCCCGAATCGGACGGCGTGGCCAATCGGACGACGACGGTGCGAAGGCCTCCGTTGACCGTGCTGCCGACCGGCACGACCGATGCAGTACTCCAGGGAGTCACTCCGAGATCGGGTGTGGATTCCACCGCGTAGGAAATGTCAGAGGGTGCCGGATCGGGATGAACGTAGGTGAAGGTCAGGTAATCCGCCGATCCGTCAAGCTGGATCGAGCTGGCGAGACGCCCACCGTTTCCCGGGGGCGACAGCGGCAGACCGAGCGCGTATTTCACCAGGTTCGGCAAATGGTCATTGGATGGCATCGCCGTGGCGGAACCGGCTCCGCTTTCATCCATGGGCAGATTGTTGGAAAGAAGCCACTGGCGATAACCCGAAGGACCGCCGGGGGAGGTGGCCGATGTTTCGATCCATGATGATGTTCCGGCAACGGCGTGATGGTCGTCCAGGTGCCGACTCCGATCGTGAACCAGAGCGGCGCCCGCTTCGCCCTGATGATCCGGGCATCCACCGCGACGAACGCCATCATGGCCGCGACGATGGTCGGCAGCTCCGCCGCGA
>DATLIO010000182.1:0-5058 GCA_035539355.1 Luteolibacter sp. | reverse complement strand
TCGCGGCGGAGCTGCCGACCATCGTCGCGGCCATGATGGCGTTCGTCGCGGTGGATGCCCGGATCATCAGGGCGAAGCGGGCGCCGCTCTGGTTCACGATCGGAGTCGGCACCTGGACGACCATCACGCCGTTGCCGGAACGGGTCTGGTGGATGAACCGGCCGGCTTCCGCGGTGTCGCCGCTCTCCGCGCCGTCACCTCCCAAGGTCGCGTCGCCGATCACGCCTTCGGCGGAAACCGCGGGGGAGTGGTCGGTGGGCGTTCCGATCAATCCGGAGGTCCATGGCGAGGCAAGTGTCGCGGTGGGATCCTCGATCTGCACGGCGAAGGGATTCACGACGGAAATCGAAGCGCTGCCGGTGGCCGCGCTCAGCGTGACTTTGAACTGTCGTGGAAGTTGTGGAGTCGATGTGTTCGTGATCGGGACGGTGAAGGGTTTCGGGCCGGTTTCCCCGTTCGCCCACGAAAGGGTTGCGGTCGTCGAGGTATAGTGGGTTCCGGCGATCGCACTGACATTCGAAGTGGTGCAGGTCACGCTGACCGCTCCGATCGCTCCGCCGGCCCGGGTCACGTTGAGCGTGGCGGTGCCCGCGGATTTGTTCACTTTCATCCGGGTCGACGTGAACTCCAGGAAACCCGCGACGGCTTCGAATGATTCGATCCCGCCCGGTGCGGAATCGCCGGCGGCTCCTGTGGCGATGACCCGGTAGTGGTAGACGCCGCCATGAACGAAGGGGCCGGCATCGGAATAGGATGTCGCGTTTTCCGGCAGCGTGGCCAACGGTTCGAAGGTTCCGGTGGCGTTGGTTTTCCGTTCGATGCGGTATCCCGTTTCTCCGGTGGCGTTGTCGGACCACGAAAGCAGGGCGGCACCGCTGCCGGCGTTCACGACGAGATTGCCGGGGCTCGCGGGGATCGCATCGGACGTGCCGTTGACGGTGACGTCCACCGGCGATCCGATACTGAGGTTATAGTAGGAACCGCCGGGAACGGTTTCCGATTTCAGCGTGCGGACAAGGTAGGTATGCCTGGTGCCGGGGATCCCCGTGGAATCGATGAAGCTGTTCGCGGGGATCGGAGCGGTGGTCAGCCTGACGAACGGACCCTCGGGGGAGTCCGCACGATAAACATGGTAGCCTTCCAGCGAGGTCTCGAGCGAGGCGTTCCAGCTCAGGTTGACTGCCCCCGAAATGCTCGTGCCGGTGAGGTTCCTCGGCGGTTCGACCGCGTGCATCCGCAGCGCAGGGTCGCCCAGCAAACCGATGTGGACGCCGCGGAACGAGGAACCGCCGGGCTGATAGGTGCCTCCACCCGTGACACCCGCGTTCATGGAAAGCCTCGCCATGTGGCCCATGGTTTCGCCCATGCCGGGCGTATGAGTGAACCAGTTCGGACGCCCTCCCCAGAAACAGGTCAGGCCGAGCGAATTCCCGTAGGGGTTTCCCGCGAGAACCGCGCGCATCAGGTTGTTGTCGGCATCCCAATCGCCGTGATAGCTGCCGAACAGGCTCATGAAGACCACACGGCTCGGTTTGAACCCGAGATCCGCGGTGGCTCCGAAGCTGGATGCGGATTCATACGATCCGCCGCCGCAGCCATGGCCGAGCAGGTAATCCTTTCCTCCGGCATAATTGGAGCCAAACCATTGGCCGGAGCCTGCCTGGTCGACCGTCGTGCCGACGCAGGAATAGGCACCCGCCCAGCCGTTGACCGCGAACGGCTCCGAACTGAACGCGTGTCCGAAGCCATCCCGGATCAGCGACCGGCGGGGAATGGCGGCGTAGGCGCCCTGCTTGTGCCGGAAATCATGGGCGTTCTTCAAATACCGCCGCAGCAGCGAAATTTCGCCCACGCTGGAATTGGGGGCTTTGGTCATCTTGTGAAGGTCCACCCGGCCGACCTCCAGTTCGACGAGGCTTGGGAATGAGGTCTGGTCGAATTTCCCGTCGCCGGGAATGTTGTCGTTGCGGGTGCTGCTGGCACCGGAGTTGTTGACCGATGTGTCGGTCCAAGTGCCGTTCATGTCGCCATAGTAACCATCCGCAGGCCATGCTCCGACGTGATCGGGAACGTGGCCGTCGGGAGCCTGGTTGCCGGAGTAGGGAACCGGAACATGACCGAGCAGATACACGCAGTTCACCAACGAAGGATTCGCGTTATAGGCGGTGGTGATCAGCGCCTTCGTGGCGACCGCAGTGCCGGTGCGCGGTGCGGTGATCGTCTGGACCGTCCATCCGTCCCCGGTGAGATCCTGCCTGAGCTGCGAGATTTCCGGGGCGAGCGGAACCACCATCGTGTCGTCGACCACCAGCAAGAGGATCCCGCGGTCGTGGACTTCAGGGACTTTCACCCCGGCGCTCAGATAGCCCAACGCGAGGGTGGGGCTCAGGCCGCTCAAATTCCGCTCCATCCAGTATTCGTATTCGATCCCGGTGGTCGCCGTTGTGTCCGTGTAGCTCGTCTGGGTCGTCGTCAGATCCGCGAGTTTCGTCCACGTCGTCGCTCCTTTCAGACGGCGATGGATTTTCTGGGCGGTGATGTTCGATTGGACGCGTTGCGTCCACGAGAGGACGATGTGCGGCGACGTGTCGGAAACAACCGCTTTCAAATCGACGACGAAGTCGAGCGGAACGGCGGCACGCAGGTGCAAGACACACAGGCACAGTGCGCCACAGACGATGGATTGGGTTTTCATCGGGCGTCCGAACAATGCGCGAAATCCCCGGTTCCGGAAGCGAAATCTGAGGAGAAACAAGCGCCGTCCGCTGAGCCTCGGACGGCGCTTGCCACAACATCTCCTGCGCCGCGGGAAAACCGGCAGCCTCTTCGAAAAGGCTGATTGGATTTCCCCGGCGGGTTGCCGCGATCCACGGCACGCGCAAATTAGCATTGTTGCGGCACCGCACCACTGGCGGCCGGTGCCAAGATCGTCGCACAAACCAGGGTTGGAATCGCAGCAACCGGCAGGCGGCGCCTGCGGAAATCACCGTGGCAGGCGCAGATGCTCGATCGCATCCCGGAGGTCCTCTTTGGAAACATCCTTGCTCACCCGCGCCTTGCCAGGCTCGTCGAGCAGCACGAAGCGGATATCCCCCGAGGAGAATTTTTTGTCACGGGCCAGTTTTTCGAGAATCGTGTCAGTCGCGATTTCCTCCGGAAGCACGAGTGGCAGGTGGAAATCTTCGAGCAGACCGATGATCACCGAGCTTTGATCGGGATTGAGGGAGGATTTTCTCTCCGAGAGGAAAAGCGCCGCGCGGAGACCGAGTGAAATGGCCTCCCCGTGGAGCATTTTTCCGTAAGGCACCGAGGCCTCGATGCCGTGCCCGATTGTGTGGCCGAAGTTGAGGAGGGCGCGTTCGCCGAGGGTTTCGAATTCGTCCGCTTCGACGATTCGGGCCTTGATGGCGATGTTGCGGGCGATGAGTTCCGCGGGAACGTTGCGGTCCGAGGGATCGAGCGCCGCGAGATCGGCGAGCATCGCCGCGTCGCGGATGGCGGCATGCTTGATCGCCTCGGCGAAACCTTCATGGAATTCGCGGTCGGGCAGGGTGAGCAATGTTTCCGGATCGACGATGACCAGTTTCGGTTGATGGAAGGTGCCGACGAGGTTCTTGCCTTCGGCGATGTTGACGCCGGTTTTTCCACCGACGGACGAATCGACCTGCGCGACGATGGTCGTGGGGATCTGGACGAACGGGATGCCGCGGTAGAAGATGGAAGCGACGAAGCCCGCGAGATCGCCGACAACTCCGCCGCCGAGCGCGACCACGAGGGATTTGCGGTCGTGGTTCTCCCGGGTCATCTCGCGGCAGAGGCCTTCGGCCTGGGCGAGCGATTTCGAGCCTTCACCTGCCGGGACGACGTGGAGCGTCGGTTTGAAGCCATGCGATGAAAGCGAAGCCAGCAAGGCCTCCGAATGGAATCCGGCGACGTTCGCATCGGAAATCACGGCCACGCGGCAGGGGGCGATGCCACTTCCGGCGATGGCGCGTCCGGCATCACGGAGAAGGCCGGATTCGACGATGACTTCGTAGGATCGGTCGGAGAGATTGACGTGCACGGAAGGCATGGCGGGAGAATTGGTGGAGAATCGGAAATACGGAACCCTAAATTCGAGATTCACGGCAGGAAATCCGCCTGATTGGCTCGGGCTTATGGAAATCCGGAGTTATGACAGCCAAGTTCCGTTCACGACCAAGGATGGTTCGACGATCCGCAGCTTGCTGGACAAGGCGAACGCGCCGGTGGAAAACCAGAGTCTCGCCGAAGCGACCTTGCCGACCGGAGCTGCGACCGAACGCCATTATCACGGGATCAGCGAGGAGTTCTACTACATCCTTGAAGGAACCGGGCTGATGGAAATCGATGGAGAGGAGAAGAACGTCGGTCCGGGCGATGCGATCCTGATTCCGGCGAAGGCGTGGCACCAGATCACAGCTTCCGAACCGCTGCGGTTCCTTTGCTGCTGTGCGCCGCCGTATTCCCACGACGATACGTTTTTCGCCTGAAATGAAAACGGCGCGATGGATGTCATCGCGCCGTTAAGAATCGGGTTATATCCGGATTTCAGAGTTCCTTCACGCGGAGCGAGCGGAACGAGACGACGTCACCGTGGTCTTGGAAAACGAGGTGGCCCTTCGGCTCCTTGTTGAACTTCTCCCATTTCGCGAACTTCGATTTGGCGAGGAGTTCCTTCCATGCGTCGGTCGAGGTGTCGACATCCGCGGTGACGGTTCCGTTGATGGTGAGGGTGATCTTGGTGCCGTTCACCTTGATGCTGCCTTCGTTCCATTCACCGGCAGGTTTGGAGACTTCGGGCTTCACCGGGATGATGTCGTAGAACGCACCGGCGAGGTTGCCTTTCTTGATCTCGTGCTGGTAGGCGGTCTGGGAACGGGAATCGAGGACCTGGTATTCAGGGCCGGTCTCGTAGGGAGCTTTGCCGGTTTCCGTCGAGTGCCACATGACGCCGGAATTGCCTTCCGCGGCGATCTTGAATTCAAAGCGGAACTCGAAGTTCTCGTATTGGCTTTTCGTGATCAGGTCGCCGCCGCC
>DATLIO010000181.1:0-2074 GCA_035539355.1 Luteolibacter sp. | reverse complement strand
GTACGGTGCCCAACCGTTTCGCCCCCACCAGCGTTCTTGAAGGCGGCCTTGCCACCACCAACGTGACCGCGGGCTCGATCACGACATCCGGATATGCCGCCGCGATCATCAACGCGAGTCCGGCGCCGGGCTCACAGGTCGCAGGCTCCCTCTACCTTGCCACCGCCAGCGGAAATCCGGACGAACACCTCAGCACGTTCTTTTCCGACACCACGACCGCAAACGATTCGGAGGCGGAAGTCGCCGCACTTTCCCAATACTTCCAACTCACCATCTCACCTGCCGCCGGTTACTCGCTGGATCTCTCCACGCTCCAGGTCGATTACACCGCCAGCGGAAATACCAACGGCCGCAACTTCTTCGTCCGCTACGATTATTCCGGAGCTTCCACCGGATTCGCCGGCCCGAGCGTGGTCTCGGCAGGACCCATCGCCACCGCGGACGCCTGGCTCACCGCCGGTTCGGTTGGAAATCTCAATTCGGTTCCCGTCATCAACGCCGGCGAAAGCGTCACCCTGCGGTTCTTCAGCTACCGGACCGGCGTCTCCACCGTCGCCCAGAATTTCCGGTTCGACGACATCAGCATCACCGGTGAACTCACCGCCGTCCCGGAGCCATCCGCCGTGATGATCTCGGGTCTGTGCGGATTGGCCGGCTTCGTCCGGCGCAGACGTTCCCTTTGACCCGAAACCATCTTTCCTCCCGATGACACGTCCCGCCCTGGCTCTCGCCGTCTCGCTTCTCTTTTCCATTTCCGCGGAAGCGGCCTTGGTCACCTATTCGTTCACAAGCCAGACAGCCAACGCCACCGGCCCGTTCTCACCGGAAAATGTCGCCTCCGGAGTGAATGCCAGCACGCTCGTCGGAACGAACATGGGATCCACATCGACGGCGAACAGCGGCGGCGTGGTCACCGCTTTCGGAAATGCGACCGACGGCTCCACTCCCGCATACACCTTCGATGGCTTCGGCTACGAAGTCGGCGCCGCCACGATGACCAACGACAGCACCGGTGCCATCGACCTCACTCCTCTCAGCACCTTTGTTTTCAGCATCACCCCCACCGGTTCGCCGATCCAATACACCTCGCTCACACTCGATTTCGGCTGGGATCTGACGACCACTCCGGCGGGAACCCAGGTTTCCTACGATCTCTACTACACCATCGGCTCCGGAACACAGACCCGCGTCGGCACCACCAGCAGCTACACCACCGCCCAGAACCACGCGGTCGTCAACGATCTGGCGAAGGACCTTTTCTCGCAGCCCGCCTTCACGAATCCGGTCTCCGAAACCGTCACCTTCGAACTTCGGTTCGCCGACAGCAATTCCGGCCTGAACACCAAACGTCTTTTCATCGATGACATCAACGTCGTCGGCACCGTCGTCCCCGAACCCTCGACCGCGATGCTCGTCGCGGGCGCCATTGCGGTGACCGGTTTCATCCGCCGCAGACGCCTTTCCTGAGTTTCCCGAATCGTCTGGCGTTTCAGCAACGGATCCGATACGCATGATCCGATCATGCTCGGCAAACTGAACCTCGTCACGATTCTCGGCGCGCTCGCCCTGTTCTTCTTCCCGTGGATCGAAGTCCAGTGCAGCGGCAAACCGATGTTCCGCCAGACCGGCGTCCAGACCATCCAAGGCACCGGCACCCTTCTAGGTGAGTTCAGGGAATACGAAAACGAAGAGAACAGCGAAGGCAAAGCCGCCGTCCTTCCCGCCATCGCCTTGTTCTGCATCGTCGGCGCGCTCGCGTTCGCGATCCGTTCATTCCTGAAAGGCGGCGGACACGACATCCCCGGCGCCCTTTGCTTCATCGCCCTCATCTTCCTGCTCATCCAGGCTGCGGTCGAATTTCCCGCCCGCGAAACCGAAGGAATCCACAGGTCCGCCCCACGAAGTCCGGGACCGCTCGGCGGCATCCAGGAAACGATCAACGAAGCCACGCGGCGGGAAATCACCTCCAACTACCTGCCGGCGTTCTATCTCGAACTCGCCGCCCTGGCATTTCCCTCGCTCGTATTCGTCAACGGCGCCATCAGCCGGCTCAGGAAACAAGGGGCCGTCGTAT
>DATLIO010000180.1:0-1579 GCA_035539355.1 Luteolibacter sp. | reverse complement strand
ACCCCGCCCTGCTCGGCCAGGCGAACGTCCGCGACAAGATCATCCCCAGCGGTCGCGAGAATCTGTCGATCATCCCGTCGCACATGGACCTCGCCGGCGTGGAAATCGAGCTGGCCCGCGGCGATGACCACCTGACCCGCCTCCGCATCCACCTTCAGGGCCTGAAGCCGAACGACCTGTTCGACGTCTGCATTCTCGACACCCCCCCCTCCCTCGGCGTCCTGATGACCTCCGCCCTCGCCGCCGCGGATGAGATCCTGATCCCGCTTCAGTGTGAGTGGTTCGGCCTCGAAGGCTTGGCCAAGATCGTCCACGTCATCGACCAGATCCGTGACTCCGGTGCCAATACGGAACTGAAGCTGGAAGGCATCGTCATGACCATGTTCGACGGCCGCACGAATCTGGCAAAGCAAGTCGTTGACGAGGTCGGCAACTATTTCCCCGAAGCCCTCTACCGCACGGTCATCCCCCGGACGATTCGCTTGGGTGAAGCGCCGAGCTACGCGAAGACCATCTTCGAGCACGACTCGACCGGCATCGGTGCGAATGCCTACATGAGCCTCGCCGATGAGTTCCTGACCCGCCACGCCGCGGTCGGGCCGGTGTTGGCGTGAGTTTCACTCCCGCTGGACGTTGTGATTTCAAGTTCTCGCGACCGCGCCTGCGACCGAGGATCATCTGCCGTGAAACCGGAAAAATCCGGCCTTTCCCGTAATCCCCCGCCGGCCGCCGCTTCTCTTTGTAGGACAAGGGATTCCCGCTTGACCCTCAGGGGTGCGGATCGCCATAGTCCGCCGCCTTCCCGAATAGTCGGGGAGATCGAATTTTTGAACCCTTGCAATCGGCGGACGGTGCCGCGCCGGGGCTTCTGACGACCGTCACCTTTCTTTTTCCAATCCTTTCACCATCAGAATGTTTGCTCGATTATTCGGCAGCTGGTTTTCCAACGACATCGGCATCGATCTCGGCACCGCCAATACCCTCGTCAACGTCAAGGATCAGGGCATCGTCCTGCGCGAGCCCTCTGTGGTCGCCGTCAAGGCGGGCACCAATGAAGTGCTGGCCGTAGGCGATGACGCCAAACGCATGCTCGGCCGCACGCCGGGCAATATCGTGGCAATCCGCCCTCTCAAGGATGGCGTGATCGCTGACTTCGAGGTCACCGAGGCGATGCTTCGCCATTTCATCCGCAAGGCTAACAACCGCCGGCGGAACAACCCACGCGTGGTTATCGCGGTCCCGTCCGGCATCACGGAAGTGGAGCGCCGCGCGGTCAGCGAGTCGGCCGAGCAGGCCGGTGCCCGCGAAGTCCACATCGTGGAAGAGCCAATGGCTGCCGCGATCGGCGTGGGCCTGCCAGTGATGGACGCTTCGGGAAACATGATCGTCGACATCGGCGGTGGCACCACGGAAGTGGCGCTCATCTCGCTGGGTGGCATCGTTTTCGCCCGCTCCGTCCGCACCGCTGGCGATGAACTGGATGAGGCGATCGTTTCCTACATGAAGCGCGCCTACAACCTGATGATCGGCGAGCGCACCGCGGAGGATATCAAGATTCGACTCGGCTCCGCGGCTCCAT
>DATLIO010000179.1:0-5608 GCA_035539355.1 Luteolibacter sp. | reverse complement strand
CCGTGTTCGCCGGTGATGGCTCCGCCTTGTTCGAGGATCCATTTGAAGAGCCGGTCAAGGGCTGCATCGGCTTTTCCGCGGATGACCGGATCATGGTAATCCGCGACCATCAGATTCGTATGGATGTTTCCGTCACCCGCATGACCGAAGCACGCGACCGGAATGCCGGTTTCGCTTTCGAGGGCGCGCGCGAAGTTGACCAGCTCCACCAGTTTCGAGCGGGGGACCACGATGTCCTCGTTGAGTTTCGTGAGGCCGGTGTCGCGCAGTGAGAACGAAAACTCGCGGCGGAGTTTCCAGATGCGTTCGCACGAGGCTTCGTCCGGTGCGCGTTCGATGAAGGTGGCTCCGAGCGAAACGAGGCGTGCATGGAGTTCCTCCAGTTCGGAAACCACCGCCGCAGGCCGGCCGTCGATTTCGACGATGAGATGGGCGTTGCCTTCGGGGAAGACATCCGCACCGAGTTTCCGTCTCGCGGCGGCGAGGGTGAAGGTATCGGTGATTTCCAATGCGGAGGGAAGATGTCCTGAGTTCAGGATGTTCTGCACCGCGGCCGCGGCCATGTGGAACTCGGGGAAAACCGCGGCGAGCATCGCACGGGCGGCGGGTTTCGGGATGATGCGGAGTGTGGCTTCGGTGACCACGCCGAGCATCCCTTCGGAGCCGGTGAAGGGACCGATGAGATCGAAGCCGGTCTTGTTTTTGTGGAGCCGTCCGCCGGTGCGGAGGACCGATCCGTCCGCGAGCACCACTTCGAGGCCGAGGACGTAACTACGGGTCACGCCGTACTTCAGGCAGCGCGGACCGCCGGCGTTGGTGGCGATGTTGCCGCCGATGGAGCAGTCTTTCAAGGAAGCGGGATCCGGTGGATATTCCCAGCCGACTTCATGCGCCGCCGCCTGGAGGTTCCCGGTGATCACACCCGGTTGGACGATGGCGACACCGTCTTCCGGATGAATCCCGAGGATCCGGTTCATCCTTGCGACGGAAAGCACGATGCCACCCTGGATCGGAACGCAGCCGCCGACATATCCGAATCCCGCGCCCCGGGTGGTGACCGGGATGCGGTGTTCCGTCGCGAATTTCATCACGGCCACGACATCCGCCGTCGACTCCGCGAAGACGACGACATCCGGTGCGCGGCTGGCGTACCATTTGTCCGTCGAATGCGATTCGATGACCGGCGCGGCGGTCGAGACCTTGTCCGCGCCGATGATGGAAACCAGCAGTTCCTTGAGCGAGTCGTGTGACATGACGCCCCATGCCGGTGGAAACCGGCCCGGCGATCAAGCGTAGATTTTCTTGTAATACTCGTCGGCCATCCGGTCGGCGTCGAAGAAAGGCACGACATCGTTCATGGATTGGAGCACGAGCTTGTTCCAGCCGTCCGATTTCCCGTAGTAGAGCGGCAGGACTTTCTGCGTGAGCGCCTCGTAGAAGCCCATGAGATCGTGGCGGTCGCGGTCTTCCGGCGAGAGGTGCGGATCGGCGGGCGGGATGATGAACGAGTTCACGCTGTCCTTGGCGAATTCACAGACCCAGCCGTCGTAGGTGGAAAGGTTGACCGAGCCGTTCATCGCGGCGGTCATTCCGGAAGTGCCGGATGCCTCGCGGGTGACGACCGGATTGTTGAGCCAGATGTCCGAGCCGGTTTTCAGGATGCGGGAAAGTTCGAGCTCGTAACCGGTGAGGACCGTCGCGTTCGGATAATCCTTCGTCAGGTTGATGAGGTGGTTGAATGTGTTGATCGCGCTGTAATCGAACGGATACGGTTTGCCGGCCCAGATCATCTGCACGGGATATTCCGGATGGTTCAGCATTTCGCGGAACAGGCGGATGTCGCGGGTGATGAGATCCGGACGCTTGTAGCCGGCGAAACGGCGGGCCCAGACGATCGTGAGCACGTCGGGATTGAAGATTTTTCCGGTCTGGTCGGCGACGGTCCGGAAAGCCCGTTCCTTCAATTCGCGTTTGCGGTTTTTCAACCACTCGGTGTCATTGTTCTGGCGGGCCGCTTCGAGTCCGTGGTCGGCCCAGTATTTCTTGTTCTGGGCGTTGGTGACGTGGCTGATCTCGCAGATGTCCGGATAGTCCTTCCACATGTTGCGGGAAACCTCGCCGTGCAGTTTGGAAACCCCGTTCGCCTTGTGGCTGAGACGCAGCGCGGCGAGCGAGTGGTTGAACACCTCGCCGTCGATGCCGGTGATCTTCCGCGCTTCCTCGGCGGGCACGGAGCCGAAGAACGAGAAATCACGGAGCAGGTTGAAGTCGTGCTTTTCGTTGCCCGCTTCTTCCGGCGTGTGGGTGGTGAAGATGAACCGCTTCTTCACTTCCTCCAGCTTGCGATGTTTGTCGTAGACGTGGAAAGCCGCGGAAAGCCCGTGCGCTTCGTTGAGGTGCCAGACTTCGGGGTCGACGCCGAGTTCGTCGAGCAGACGTGCGCCGCCGGCACCGAGGATGATGTATTGGGCGATCCGGCGGAGCGGATCGTTGTCATAAAGGCGGTGGGTGATGGCGCGGGAAAGATAGTCGTTTTCCTCGATGTCCGTGCTGAGGAAAAACATCGGAACGGTGCTGAAGACATCGCCCGGGAGGTAGAGGGCTTTCACCCAGACGGCATGGCCGTGGACCGGCACGGTGAACCGGATGCCGGTGTCCTGGAGGAACGCGTAGGAATTTTTCCGGAACTGGACGGCCAGCTCGTTTTCCTCGCCGCGGACCTGGTTGTAGTAGCCGTAGGTCCAGAGGATGCCGATGCCGACGAGATTCTGCTTCAGCGCGGCCGCGGAACGCATGTGCGAGCCGGCGAGGAAGCCGAGGCCACCGGAGTAAATCTTGAAACTCTGGTCGATCGCGAACTCGGACGAAAAATAAACCGCGCTCTTCGCATACTCGGGAGCGATTTCGTAGCTGTGCGCGAAAGGTTTCGGAAGGAACGATTGGGGCATGTCGAAAAGGGGTTGTGGGGAACCTTGGTGGACCCGCGGATGGTGCGGAATCCGTGCCAAATGACAACCTTTAGGTCGGTGACATTCGATTCCCCGCTTTTCTCCAGTTCGTGAATTTTCCGACCCAAACCGCAAAGACGCCGAATCCCGCCATGAAAACGACCGCTCCGATGGCGGCCTGCCACGGATTCAGGGCTTTTTCCCACCAGGTGCGCAGGCCGATTCCGAAAAATCCGTTGTACAGGAGGACGACGTGGACGACATAAACGGCCAACGTGTTCCGGCCGATTTCAAGAAACCACGAGTCCCGGAGCTTGAAACGCCGGTCGATGAAAATCAGGAGGCCGAGCGCGGCCAGGATCTCACCGCAACGGTCATGGATCCAATGCTCGGGTGCGAGACGGTTTCCTGAAATGGCGCCCGCGAGAAGTGCGATGCCGCGATCGATGAAGACGCCGGAGTATTTCAGGGCAAACCCGGCGAGGATCAGCCACGGGCCGAAAGTGCGGACTTTTTCGGGGTCGAGCCTGACCCATGCGCCGAGCGCCGCGCCGTACATCGTGAAGATCAGCCACGGGGTGATCGGAAAAATCGAGAGGGGGCCTTTGAAGATGTTCTGGATGACTTCAGGAGCGCCGCGGGGAAACCAGGAGCCGCCGGGAAGATTGAAAAGGACGACGTGGCCGAGCGAGAGGCCGAGTCCTGCGGCGACATACCAAAACGGCAGCGGGATTTTCGGAAGGAGCCGGTGCACCGCGAAAACCCCCATCAGGAGAAGAATCCCCACGGCGATGCATTGCAGAACATGGAATGCTGTCAACCAGTGATCAGGTCCGGTCCGGAAATATTCCGGAAGGCGGAGCAGATTGATCTGAAGCAGGTAGCCCCAGAAAAGCAGTTCGGCGGAGCGGACGAATCCCTTCCTCACGCGGGTCAGCGAAAAAAACGGGCCGGTCGCATTTCCGGAAAGCAGATAGACGAAGATCAGGCCGGTTGAAGCGAAGAACATCGGCGCGGCGAGTCCGCGGAAATGCTGCCAGAACGTGTGGAAGGGATTGTGCCGGTAGGCATCGGCCAACGTCATGTCGATGAAGTGCCCCTGCAGCATCATCAGGATCGCGACGGCCCGGGCGAGATCGATGAACATGAGCCGCCGCGGCTTCGGCGTGTGGGGCTCGGGGGATTCGCTCATGTCGTGAACCGAGAATCCACCAACAACCGGCTGATGCACGATTATTTCGCGGCGGCGCTGAACGGCTCCATGCCGTCGGTGGTGGCGATCCAGGCTCCGAAATAGGGCCACTCGGCGTCCTTTTTCGCCATGAAGACGAAGAAGGGGCGGTCGTAGATGAAATGGCGCGGCTCGGGAGGCCCTCCTGCGAAGGGATCCATTGCGGTTTCCACCCGGACTTCGGCTCCCTTTTCGTGGAGTTTGAACAGGGTGAGCTGCCGCGCTTGGAACTGGCTGGTCGGTTCGAGTTTCCCGAAGCGGATCGTTCCGGTGAAATACGACGTCAGATCCGATTCGCTTTTCAGGTCGAGATAGGGAATGCGGACCTCATCCTTGTCGCCCAACGCGATGAACATCTCCGGCTTCTTCTGGATCTCCATCACCTTCGTCCAGGCGGTCCGGAGATCCATGGGAGCGGGAGGGAGATAAAGGATGATGCCGGCATCACTGTGGTTGTCGTGAAGTTTCAGCGCATGGAACCGCTCCGCCGCGTTCCATGCGAGAACCTCGACGCTGGGGTGTTTGCCCTTCGTCCCGAAGAAAGCCACGTCGGTCTCGGCCTGACCCGATTTGAACTTCATCGGGATCTTCTTCGACCGGTGGAGCGGGCGGCGGAACTCGATCCGATGGTTCAGGAGACCGAAAGCGACCCGGTTGGCCGGATCAATGATCGAAAGCTGGAACGGTCCTTTCGGTTCGCCGAGCATCTCCGCGGCCTCGGAATTCACGGTCGCCAGGAACTCCTGCGTCGAAGGTCCGCTCCAGGTTTTCCATGAGGTTTCAGGAAATACGGTTTTGCGGTCGAAGCGAAACGCTTCGAGCCCGGTGATCGTTGGATTGGGTGGATCGACGCTGACCAAGGGCCCGGTTTGTTCCTTGAGCGCATCCCATGTGGCGGGAAACAACGGCGACCACACCACGGTGCGGTCATCCGGTAACGGCGAATCCGGCAGCGGAATCGCCACCGGCTCCGCGACGGCGATTCCGAAGAGCAACGAGCTGATGGAGAGAAGTCGTTTCATCGGCCCGTTGCGGTTTGGACGGCTCAGGATTTCTTCTCGAGCGCCTTTTCGATCGCTTCCGAGATCTCAGGTGCGGACGGCACGGTTTTCGGTTCGAAGCGGGCGATCGGTTTGCCGTCGCGGTCGATGAGGAATTTGCCGAAGTTCCATTTCACGTCGCCGGGGAAAGCGCCTTTTTCGCCGGTGAGCTCCTTGTAGAGTTCGTGCTGTTCTTCACCCTTCACGCTGATCTTGTCCATGATCGGGAAGGTGACGTCATACTTCGTTTTGCAGAAGGTCTGGATCTCCTCGATGGTGCCGGGCTCCTGGCCGTTGAAGTCGTTGCAGGGGAACCCCAGAATCACGAATCCGTGCGCGCTGTATTTTTTGTAGAGAGCTTCGAGCGCGTCGTATTGTTTGGTCAGCCC
>DATLIO010000178.1:0-2648 GCA_035539355.1 Luteolibacter sp. | reverse complement strand
ACGGACGACCAGTTCCAGAAACGCCTCCGCATCACGCAGCGTTTCGGTTTTCATCGAGTCCGGAACCGTCTGCGAAAGCACCTTGTAGACCTCGGAAACGTGACGCAGCAGAACCGCTTCCGATCGCTCCAGCTTGTAGGTCTTCACATAATCCTCGAACGACTGGTAGTTCTCGATCATCTCGCGCGCGACGCACTTCGGTCTCACGTTTTCATTCGCGAGATAAGGATGACGGAGTTTGAATTCGTTGAAGGTCGCGTAGATGAATTCCTTGCCCGGCTTCGGCCACTCGACTTCCTCCAACCGGGCGATGCGGTCGTCGTATTCCACACCCTCATCCTTGAGGCGGCCCATCAGCTCGGTCTTCAGCAGATCCACCTGCTTCCGCAACACGGCATCGGGATTCTCGAGAATGGCTTCAACCAACGAGATGACATTCACCGCATAGTCCTCCGCTTCGCGATCCAGTTGCGGAACCGCGTCGAGCAACCAGAGACCGAGCGCGTGGTTGATCGAGAAATCTTCAGGGAGGTCGATGTCGAGCACCACCTTCCGCGGTCCGGTCCGTTTCGCCGGCGGCAGGATGTGCAGGATCTTCGCACCGACCAAGCCGCGGAACAACGTGAACGCCTGCTTGCCCAACGCTTTCTTCCGCGCTGGCGTCTCGTGCGAATCCGCGATGAGTTTTTTCAACGCCGCGCAACCATCCTCCTTCTGACGTGAAAGGACATTCAACAGGATGCCGTGGTTCATCGTGAACCGCGAAACCAACGGCTCCGGCGGCGAGACGATCAGCTTCTGATAGGTGCTTTCATCCCAATGCACGTATCCCTTCTCGGGCGGCTTGCGTTTGACGAACGACTTCTTCTTGTTCGGATTCGCGTTGGCCTTCGCCTCCAGCTTGAGGTTCTCGATGATGTGTTCGGGTGCCTGGCAAACGACATAGCCGATGTCATCGAAACCCCGTCTGCCCGCACGGCCGACGATCTGCCGGAAATCCCGCACCGCGAGGATTTTGGTACCACGTCCGTCGTACTTGCAGAGACCCGTGAGCATCACCGTCCGGATCGGAACATTCACTCCGACACCCAGCGTGTCCGTTCCGCAAACGACCTTCAGCAATCCCCTCGCCGTCAGCTTTTCAACGAGCAGCCGGTATTTCGGCAGCAACCCCGCGTGATGGATCCCCACGCCATGCCGGATGATTTTCGAAAGTTCCCGGCCATATGGGCTGCGGAAATCCGCGTCATCGAGCGCGCGTGCGATCGCCGTCTTCTCTTCCTTCGTGCAGAAATTCGTCGAAAGCAGATTGCGGGCGGTCTCGGCGCAGGAGTTCTGGGTGAAATGGACGAGATACACCGGTGCGCGTCCGGCCTCGACCAACTCCGCCACCTTTTCCTCCAACGGCGTGGTCGAGTATTCGAACTCCAACGGAACCGGCCGCTGGTCTGATTGAACCAACACCGTCTCCGCACCATTGAGTTCGGTCATCTGCTTCGCAAAGAATGAAGAATCCCCCAGCGTCGCCGACATCAGCAGGAACCTCGCCTTCGACAGGATCAGCAGCGGAATCTGCCACGCGGCTCCCCGGCTATGGTCCGCATAGTAGTGGAACTCATCCATGATGATGTCGTCCGCATGCGCCGCGGCTCCATCGCGCAACGCGATGTTCGAAAGGATCTCCGCCGTGCAGCAGATCACCGGCGCCTTCGCGTTCACCGTCGAGTCCCCCGTCATCAAGCCCACGTTCTCCGGTCCGAGGACATTGCAGAGCGAAAGGAACTTCTCGTTCGCCAGCGCCTTGATCGGCACCGTGTAATACGACCGCCGTCCCTGCGCCAGCGACTTGAACTGCATCGCCAGCGCCACCAGCGATTTCCCCGAACCCGTCGGCGTGTCGAGGATCACGTTCCTGTCCTGGAACAACTCCAGGATCGCCTCCTCCTGATGCGCGTACGGCTCCGTCCCGGTCGTGCCCAGGAAATCCAGAAACGCGTTCAGGATATCGTCCGCTGTCGGATTTTCCGGGAGATTTGAAACAGAAAGCGGCGGCACGGGCGGACTGTGACCGGGGCTGGCATCCCGAGAAAGCCAAACCGCAGGTTACCGGGAGAAAAGCCGGGCGGCCAACCCGGTTCCCGGCGCACCCTCGGTTTTTGTTGGTGCAACCGCGTTCCCTCGCTAAGGTGGCCGCCCCGCGAGGGAAACTTATGGCGATCCACGGAGAAGAACTGGCACTGGCATGCGCGAAAGCGGCTGACGAAATTCAGGCGGAAAACATCCGTGTCTGGGACATGCGCGGCGTTTCGAACCTCACGGATTTCATGATCGTCTGTTCCGGAAACTCGATGCCCCACCTCCGCGCCGTCATCCGTGACATTGCGGCGGCGGTGGAGGAGAAGAACGGAAACACGCCCTCTTTCGTCGAAGGGAAGGCCGACACCCGTTGGGTCGTCCTCGACTACATCGACGTCATGGTCCACGTGATGCACCAGGAAATGCGGGATTTCTACGCGCTGGAGGAACTGTGGAAGGACGCGAAGGAGATCGAGTGGAAGCCTGAAACGAAGGCATGAAAAAAGCCGCCCTGCGGAAGATCCGCGGGACGGCTTGAGATAGGGACTGCGGCGTGACGCCCCAGCCACTTC
>DATLIO010000177.1:0-3614 GCA_035539355.1 Luteolibacter sp. | reverse complement strand
GTTTTTCCATCCCAATGGGTGTCCTGCAGGTAAACATCGCCGAACCACCCGTAATAACCGGTCGGTATCATCAAAGGCTGCCCTTTCTTTTGATCCGGCAACAGCTTTCCATCCGCACCTTTGATCTTCCCGTCCTCCGATCGGATGATGCGCATCGAATAGGCGCCCGCCGGATCGAGGGTCGGAACGAGGTAGTTGTTATATCCCGTCGACATCTCCGGATTTCCCTCGGCTGAAAACAACCGGAACTCACCCGGTTCGAAATCCACCGGCCGGGTGAGCATGCGGAGATAGCTTCCCGCCTGTCCCGCATCGTCCGTCGGAAATTTCCCGCCTTCCTGCGTCATCCAGTATTCACGCAGCCAGAGTTCGACGCGATTGCCCGAGCCCGTGGCGAAAGTTCCGTCCTTCTCCGGCTTCTGGTAGTCGAGCCGCATGTAGGGCGCGAACGCCCACTCGACCATATACTGCGAATCATTGATCCGGACGTTGTAGGGATTCCAAAGTCCGATGATCGGTTTGACCATCAACTTGGCATAGTAGCGTTTCTGGTTGGCCGCCGGCGGAGCTCCTTCATCCGCACCGAAATACAGTCCGATCTGCGCGACGGAGAGCACCGGGCTCAATCCGCTGTTGGTGTGCTGGAGATCCTCACGGTTCGGCAGCCCCTTGTTCGCCTCGCTGTAAGGTTTCCAATCGTCCTGGCGGAGATCGCTGTCGGCGCGCGGATCCGGCCCCACCATCGGCGCGGCGTTCCCTCCGACTTTTTCCCACAGCCGTGCATAGTTGAAAAGATTGCCCCAGTTCGGTCCGACGAATCCTCCGCCTTCGTGACCTTTCGTGATCTGTTCGCTGAGACCGAACTTCGAGGAGTCCGTCACGGAGAAGCCGAGCACGTCGGTTTTCAGGACTTTCGAGGAAACCGGTTTCGCACCGATGAACTCGCTCACGAATGACTCGGATTGCTGGGATCGGTCGAAGACGAGCGAAAGGTCGGCTTTGAATCCGCCGTCGCGTGCATTGACAGGAAGCCCCGAACCACCGGTGGTGAGATCGTTGAAGTAGTGCTTGAGAACATCATCGCGTTTCAGCCCCGGCGAATCCCCCACCGCCAGGGCGACCGTCCCCATGCTCACGAGCAGCTTTTTGTTCAGATCATCCGCACCATCCGGATCGAACGAAGTCCACATCGATTGGTTGTCCTTGTCGAAAACCGACAGACCCGGTTCCTGCGGCGATTGCGCGCGGGCGATCTTTTCCTGGATGCTGACATTTTCATTCCGCGGAGGCCGTGCGACATCGACACGCGCTTTCACCCCTTCATCGCCGATCCAGAATGCGAAGCGGCCGTTCGTCCTGCCATTCTTCACATGGACGTATTCGGCCCGGATGTCCCTCGCGGCGGAACCGGACGACGGGAACGAAGCCAGCAGCGCGGAATCTTTCTTATCGAGTTGCTTCGAGGCATCGGGGCGGCTTCCGCTGACCATCCATACCGGCTCCGCCGGACTGCCTTTGACGTCGGATTTCCAGACGCCCATCCATTGCGGGTTCGCGGAAATCCCTTTGATGTCCGCGGTCGCGGTGATGCGTTGGTCCGGCCCGGCCTCAGTCTGCAGACGGCCGATCGCGATCATCAGGGCCATCCTCGCGTTGGCTTTGGCGATCGCGTGGTAGGATTCCCTTTCCGCCGTGCGCAGGGTGATGGAACTGAGTGAAAGCGTCGCGATCACGATGATCGCCAGAAGACCGGTCATCAGGATCGTGGTGACCAGCGCGAATCCATCTTTGGGTTTGAATCGTGCGAGAGGCTTCATGAACGGGAATTGGGCTTTCCGACGATGGGATCAACAGAGGTCTGCGGTGGTCATGACGGTGAAATGGAATGGAAAAGAAAGGGACTTCTCCGGATCCGGGGTCGGACATGAGGAGTGTCCAAAGACGGCGGAACGGACGAAATCGATGGCTTGGGTTTGCGGATCCGGAATCTCCGGAAAACCGAAGACCCATCTCCTATGACAGATGCCGGAAAGATTCCGAAATTAGCAAACGATCTGAATTCCCGTGGAATTCATCCGCAGCCGCTCGTTTTCAAGACCTGCGGCGGCGGCCGGCGAATGCGCCCATCCCGGCCGCACCCAGCAGCACGGCGGATGGTTCGGGGATGACCCGGAGCTGGTAGCCGTTCAACATGGCGGCGACGTTTTCGTCTCCGCTGTTGGAACGGAAATCAATCGTCTGCGTGGCTGCGTCGGCGGTGAATGTGCCGGTGATGTATTGCCCCAGACCTCCTGCGGCATTGGTGGGCGACGTATTGTAATCGATGGCGACATTCGATGGCGAACTGAGCACCGCTCCCACGCGCGAGCCTCCGCTGTTCGCCCGGCTGTCATTGAACCACAACTGCACCTGATAAGTCGTATTGACCGCCAGATTGGTCAAAGTGAGTTGCCACGCATTTCCGGAGGGAGACGGAGTCGTGACCCCGTTGGCGCCACCCGCCCGGATATCCCCGCCAAGCAGACTCCGGTAACCGGCGGATGTGACGCTCACCGGAAGGCTGGCGCTGGTATCGGTATTACCAATGACGGTGGAGCTCTGGGAACCGGGCAAAGGTGTGAACGTATGCGCGCCGCTCACGGAATGAGAGCCGGGATTCCCCACCGAACCAACACTCGCGAATCCCGCGACGTTGGTAAAATTCACACCATTGATTTCAACAGTCGCGGTGGCATTGAAATTGTAAGCTCGGTCGAAATCGCCATCCGTAGAGACTTCGGCCACATCGCCGGTGATATTCTGTGCGACGCTCCAACTGATGGTCGCCGCGTGGATCGAGCCCGGCAACGCGCACGCGGCGCAAGCGACGGAGAGGAAAAGCGTGCGTGTCATGCGGCGGGGGCTTGTCATGTGGGTTCGGGATTCGGACACGGATGACCGCCCGGAAAAAAATCCGAAAGGTGTCGTCCCATGACAGATGCGGAAAATCCGGGGAATTTAGCAAAAAACGATCCGAAATTTTTCCGGATCACCAACCCACCGGGTCGGCCATGTTCTTCGCATCACGCGGCTTGCCATTGCGGTAATGCTCCCGGATTTCCGTCGCCGTGAAAGCCCGGTTGACGATGGCGAACTCATCCATTCTCCCGGGGATCGCCCGGCCTTTTTTCTCAGGCTCCCCGAGGGTCAACGCGCTGCCGATCTGCGCGACGCCGATCTTCGCCGGAAATCCATATCTGAGATTTTTCCGGGTGATCATTTCCCCGTTCAACCAGAGTTCGATGACCCTGGTGGATGAATCGTAGACCGCCGCCAGATGCGCCCAATGACCGATCTCGCGATGCATGACCGGTTTGCTCATCGCGACATCCCATTGGAACGGCGTCTTTTTCGCTGGCGAGATGAAAGTCGTGTCCGGAGTGTAGACCCCCATCCGCACGCGGCCGAGATCATCGATCCCCCACCGCAACGCCCCGGGAACCGTCTCTTCGGCCCGCAGCACCGCGCCGAGTCCTTCGGGCAGGGCATCGAGCCGCATCCAGGTCAGAAAGGTCATCGAGTCATATTCCCCCGGCAGCACCATCCGGATCCGATCGCCCACACCATTGAAAGAG
>DATLIO010000176.1:0-2523 GCA_035539355.1 Luteolibacter sp. | reverse complement strand
CGCATGGATCAGGAATTCCGCGCAAAAAGGCGCAAGCCGGTCGAGGGTCGCATGGTCGACTTTCAGGTCGGTGGGGGTTTGCCAGCGGTTCATGGCGACGATCCATCCTTCGCCGGTGCTCCGGCAGGAAAGATCGATGACCAGCCGGTCCTTGCCGATTTTCGAAACCAGCTCCTCCAGCACTTCCGGGAGAAATTTTCCGCCTTTGTCGAACAGCGCCGAAGTGACGATCACGTGGCTGGCTCCGGCGTCGAGCCATTCCGTGGCGTTGCCCGGATGGATGCCTCCGCCGATCTGCATGCCGCCGGGCCATGCGGCGAGCGCTTCGCGGGCGGCTTCGTCATTTCCGGGGCCGAGCTTGATGACGTGGCCGCCGGTGAGCTGGTCCTCGCGGAATTTCCCGGCGAACCAGCCGGCGGGCTTTTCGGAGACGAAGTTTTCGCGGGGTCCGGGACCTTCGTCGCGGAGCGTGCCGCCGACGATTTGTTTCACCTGGCCGTTGTGGAGGTCGATGCAGGGGCGGAATCGCGTCATGGGTCAGAGATGGCGGTAATGCGAAGGAAGGACACCCTTTTCGAGGAGGAAGGCTTTGGTGAAATGACTGATGCTGTTGTAACCGACTTCGAGGGCCGCTTCGGTGACGTTGCGACCGCCGTTCTGCAACAGATCCGCGGCGCGGTCGATCCGGATTTGCCGGAGTTTCTGAGAAAGTGTCTTGCCGGTCTGGTTGCGGAAAAGCCGGCTCAGATAGTGGGGCGCGCAGCCCACATGAGTGGCCAGCGACCGCAGGTTGAGCTCCTCCTCGAAGTGCTCGCGCAACCAGGCGGTGGCCTTGTCGATCCTTTCGAGCATGTTGTCCTGCCGGAGCGGGGTGGGGGCCGCTCCACCGAAAAGGCTGATGCACTCGACCAGCTTCGCGCGGAACCACATCGGGCGCAACGCGCGGGCGACCGGAGGGGCGAGCATGGCCTCTCCGAGATCCCTTTCCGCGAGGGACATGGTGCGCGTGAGGCCGATCTGGTTGATGGACGACGGACACCCGGTGGCTTCGTCTTTCAGGAGCGGATGGAGCGATTCCATCAGTCCGCCGAATTTCATTTCCAGCCAGTGTCCTGAAACCGTGAGCACCACGCAGCGATGACGGCCGCTGCCGGGAAGCCGGCTCGCGTAGACCTTTCCATCGGCCGGAAGACGGCAGATCGCCGCCATGCCGGGGAACAGGCTGAGGCGGATGTCTTCACCGAGCAACACGCCGTAGCCATCGAGGTTCAGGATGAGATGCACATGGCCGGGAGCGAACATTCCGGCCCAGTCGAGCGGATTGGGTGAATCGGAATCGATGCCGACGACGGTGGCTCCGTCACGCTCCAGAACTCCGGAAAGGGGCTGGGCGTGAGCGGGTAATTTCATCTGAAGGGGAACTGCGACGAGAAAAACCTAATCGAAGTGAGGGTGATGCGCTCGCGGACGGTTGTCTGTCACTGGCGGTTGGTTGTCATCCGCTGCTTTCCCATGCAACCGAGCGCCATGAATTGGCAAGAGGCAGGAAGCGGCGCTCGCGGTGACGAGGCAGTTTCACGGTGAACCGGGTTCACCGGATGCCATTCCATTATGAAACGCAGACATCACTCATTGATCGCCATCGCCGCGGGCTTGCTCACGATTTCCACCGGATACTCGGCGGTGCTTCTCCAGGATTACACTCTGGGCGGCGTCCAGCAGAAGGTCAGTTGGGAATCCGTCGAAGCCGGCGGCACCATCGGCACCGGTGGCGCGCTCAGCACCGCGAATGCGACCAACACCCCGACCTCGGGCGTGGGCACCGTCGGAGTCAACGCCCCGGGCTTCAAGGCAAGCAGCGGCTTCTATTCGTTCTCGACGAACTTCAGCATGACCGCATCCACGTCGATCCAAGGCAATGCCTTCGATGACATCCAGAACGTCGTTTTCCAACGCACCTCGATTGATACCGGCGCGGAAAACCTCACGCTCGGTGGCGGTCCGTTGCTCAGCTATTTCATCGACGGATCCTCCACCGCGGCAGGCACGTTGGTCGCCAGCTACTTCGGTCTTGGCGCGGCGACGATCCCCAACTCGCAGGGCAACTACTACGCGTTCACCTATCAGTGGGATCTTTCCGGTGTGGTTGGAAACATCACCTCGATCAGCATCACGGCGCCGATCCCCGTCCACAGCTCGACGGTCGAAGCGCAGATCGACATCAGCGGCGGAGGATTCACCCAGGTGATTCCCGAGCCCGCGAGCATGGCGCTCTCCGCACTGGGCTTCGCCGGTCTCTTCATCCGCCGCCGCCGTTGATCTTCGGGTAGCAGTCATTTCCCGGACGCGATGAAAACGACATGGGTAGGCGCGTTCATCGCGTCCGGTATCTTGGGCGCTTCCTTTGCAGGAGGCGAGGAAGAGCTTGAGGAACTGACGGTGGTCGGCAGCCGCATCGGGCGGAAGTGGATCGATGCGCCGGGTTCCGTTCTGTCCAAGGATGCGGACGAGCTGGTGAAAGAG
>DATLIO010000175.1:0-7347 GCA_035539355.1 Luteolibacter sp. | reverse complement strand
CTCCGAAAGCTGCGACCGCTTCCAAACCCATTGCATCGGCCTCCTCTCCCACGCCCACCCCTTCCCTCAACCGGAAGGACCAGCGCCGCCAGGAAGCCGAAGCGCGCGAACTCCGCTCCAAAGTCCTCAAGCCGCTCGAAGCCGAATTCGAAGCTCTCGAACTCAAGATCGCCGAGCTTGAAAAAGGTCAGGCTGACTGGACGGCCAAACTTTCCGATCCTTCGGTCGTCGGAACCGCCGATCAATTCCGTCACACCTCGAACCAAGTCGCCAAAATCGCAGCTTCGCTCGAAACCGCCTATGGAAATTGGAGCGCGCTGTCCGAGGAGATCGAACGCATCAAGGCAAGGATCGGCGACCCGTGATTCACTTGGCCTGACCGCGGAGCTCGCGGAATCGATCCCGCATCTCCGCGAGCTGCTTCTGCTGCGAAGCATTCCCGGCGAGATCGCATTCCTCCTTGGGATCCGTCGTCAGATCGAACAACTGCTCTTTTCCGAAATCCGGCCAGAGCATGTATTTCCAGTCCTTCCTCACCAGCGCCTGTGATGACGGAATGAAGTCCACGTTGTTGATCGTCGCGTGTTCGTAGAAATATTCCGTCCGCCACTCCGCTGATTTTCCTGACAAGTAAAGCGGAGCCATGTCCCGGCCCTGCATTCCTTCCGGAACCTTTGCCCGGGCAGCACCGAGAATCGTCGGCGCGAGATCGACGTTCAATGTCATCGCATCGTTCACCTTCCCGCGCGCCTCCTTCTCCATGCGTGGATCATCGATGATCAAAGGCACGCGGATGCTTTCCTGATGCGGATACCACTTGTCCGCGAGTCCGTGTTCGCCGTGGAAATAACCGTTGTCCGTGGTGAAGATCACCAAGGTTTCACCGCGGACTCCCTGCTTGTCGAGCTCATCGAGAATCACACCGCAGGTCACGTCCACTTCGGTCGCCATGCGGTAGTAGTTCTTCATCATCTCCTGGTATTTCGCAGGCTCGTCGAACCGCCAATGCCAACGCGTGCGGCCTTCGTTCTTCTCGTTGGCGAGAAACGGAGGAAGCCTGCGGAACGACTCGTCCGTCATGTTTCCCGGAACCGGGATCGCGACATCGCGATAGAGCTCCATGCTCTCCTCCTGCGGCACGAACTGCTTCGGATTCTTGTCCTCGGCGTGCGTGGCAAAAAACGCGACAGTCAGGCAGAATGGTTTGTCCTTGGGGCGTGTCTTCAGGAAATCCAACGCGTCGTTCTCGTTCTTCTTGGTCACGTGGATCGATTCCCCCTTCTCATCCTTCATCCGATGCCTGCCTCCGTAGGCCCGCGCGAAATCGAACTCGTTCGCGGGAAATTCCCCACAGTGCCATTTGCCGACGTGACCCAGATAGTATCCGGAGTCTCTCAGCATCCCCGGAAACGTCTGCGCCCAAGGCGTCCGGAACATCCCGAACGATTCGTTGCCGTGACGCGACATCCATTGTCCGGTCAGCAACGTCGCCCGACTGACACCACAGACGGATGTCGTGACCCGGTTCTCGGAAAAGCGAACGCCGCGTTTCGCCAACGTGTCGAGAACCGGCGTCTTCACGATCGGATTTCCCGCCGCTCCCAGCGTATCGAACCGCCAGTCATCCGCGTAGAGCAGGACGACATTCAACGGTTTGTCATCCGCACGGCTCCCGGCGGAAAACAGCGACAGGCAGAAAAGAACAAACAACTTCCTCATTCGACTTCGGCGGTGATCTTACGGAGCCATTCTCCGCGATCCTTGTCCGGAACGTCGAGCTTGCGTTCGGCCCCTTTCAACTCGGGCCATCCACCAACGTCCGCCTGGGTGTCGATGATCTTTCCGGTTCCTTCGCGGACATCTTTGACAATGCGCTCATCGACGGGATCGCGATCCTTCGGCCGGGCTCCGGCGCTTTTCAACACCGCATCCTTCACCTGATCGACCGGCAGGAATTTCATCCCTTCGATTTTCACCGGCGCCTCTTTGACGAAGACATCGTAGTCCAGCGACTTCTGCGCCTCGACAACTCCTTCGGGCACGAGATTCCCGCTGATGAAAATCTGGCTTCCCTCATTGGTCCATCCGCTCTTCGTGCTCTTGTCCGAGTAGAAATTCACCGACTTGCTTCTGCCCTTCGTTTCCTTCGGGCGTGTCGGCCCTTCGAGAAGCACGTTCGCAACGGCGGTCATTTTGGTCGGCAGTCCTTCACCGGCTCCGTAGCTGTGGAGCGCGTTGTTGCCGATGTCATACATCACGTTGTTGGCTACGATGGATGTCGTATTTCCCTTCACCACCGGATTCCGGTAGCGGTTGTGCGCGAACAGATTCCTCAGGATCGTGATGTTCTGCGAATGATCACCGACAAGAAGTCCCATCGAATGCCCCCCTTTCGGATGCCCCGCCTTGTCGAGCGCCTCCGCGACGATCGAATCACAGATCGTGACATCCTTGATGCCTTTGAAATACGTCGAGATGCCTTCATCCGTCGACCAAGCGACCGAGCAATGACGGATCACCACGTTGTAGATCGTCGGCTCGGGAAAGGTTCCCGCCGGGATCTTATCTTCACCCACAAGCTGGATGCCGTCCCGATCCTCCATCGATTCCTGGCTCGGTGCGTTGCCGACGCGGAAACGCAGGTGCTCCACCACCACATCATGGGTGCGGATCCGCAGCGTGGCATTCCTCAACGAAATCCCCGGTGATGGCGCCGTTTGTCCGGCGATCGTCACGAACGGGCTGTGGATGGAAATGTCCTTCTTGAGATCGATGTAGCCCGCGACTTCGAACACGACGAGCCGCGGCTCCTTCACGTTCGCCAGGGCATCGCGCAACGAACCGGGTCCCGAATCGGCGAGAGTGGTGACTTTCACCACCTTTCCTTCGAGGCCTCCTTTCGTCTCCATTCCAAATCCCCGCTGATCCGCGGAGACCATGGAAATCCCCATCAACACCGAAACCGAAACAACGAGCAGTTTGCGCATGGAATCCCCATACGGGCGACTTGCATGCAATTATTTCGCGGATGCTCCGAAAAATTTCACCGGCCTTCGTCGGCGTCGATGAACTGGAACATCGTCTCGATCTTCCGTTCAGGCCCGAATCCGGCCTCGTCGCAGCGGAATTTCAACCGTCCGCTCGCCTCATCGTTCCAGCCACGCTTGGTCATGAAGCCATTCCAGATTTCGATTTCCTGTTCGGTCGGCCGACGGCCGTTTTCAAAAGCCCACTCGAGGATCTCCTCTTCGGATCCGCCGGCCAGCGTCCTTTCCACGATCCGATCATAGGAAATTCCAAGGAAAGTCGTGCAGCGCCAATCGAACATCCCTTTCACGTCACCGAGGAAATCCACATATTCCTTCGGCAATTCACCCCGCGCGTGGAGCCGGATTTTCGAGATCATGCGGGGAAAATAAACGATCCCACCGGTTTGATCGTGGGGACTGCGGAGGCCGGCAACTTCAGGCATGGCCCGAACATCGCCTCACGTTCCGGATTTCGCACGACAATTTGCAAGGCCCCGCCGGTCCTCTTTTCCCCTTGCTACGCCCGGCCGTAACTTACTAACACGGAGGATGGTAAAAACCCCCTTTGGCCCGTTTTTTCGAGCCATTCTTCCGTCGCTCGTCGCCGGATGCCTTGCCTCCACGGTCCTCGCCGCACCGGTGGCGATACCCTTTGTCGAAAATTTCAACACCGGCACCAGCGTGTTCAGTGCGGGCGGCGGATGGAGCTATGTCGGACAAAAATACCGGGTCTCCGCTTCCGGAAGCAGCACCAGCGCCGCGTCGTCCGTCGAGGCACCGGCCATGCCCGAAGGTTTCCGCATGGAAGCCACCTTTTCCGGCCTCGTGAACAACGGCACCGAAAACACCTGCGGTTTCGGATTCCTCGGAACGGATGCGAATTTCACCGGCGGTTCATCCCCCTACTATCTCGCGGATCTCAAACCGGCCCTCAACAAGGTCCGCCTCATCCAGGTTGCATCGCCCAGCAACATCGACTTCATCAACAACGAATCGCTCTCGTTTCCCCTCAATCTCACGCAGCCGTTCAAACTCACCGTCGAAGGCGAATACGACGGCCCCATCCTGCGGATGAGAATGATCGTCACCCAGGGCGCGAACCAATCGATCCACGCCTATGATGAAGACACACCGCTCACCGGCCCTTACTTCGGTCTCCGTACCCGCAGCAACGGCACCAGCATCACGGTGGATCATGATGATTTCTCGCTGAAGAAACTCACCACCGTCGCCTTCACCGGATCGCCCACTGCATACGCGCAACCGGGCCAGCCTTATTCCTCGACGATCACCGCGGCGACGAGCGCCAGCGGCCCGATCACCTTTTCACCCGTCGATCTCCCGGCATGGCTTTCGCTCACCGACCTTGGAAATGGAACGGCCACACTCAGCGGCACTCCACCGGTAGGAGTCACCGGATCACTGGTCATGAAAATCCGGGCGGACGATTCCAACAGCGTCCCTCTCACCCAGGAGTTCCCGCTCAAGGTGCTCGGTATTTCCGGCGTCGTCATCAGTGAGTTCGTCGCATCGAACGACGGCACGTTCGTCGATGAGGACGGCGACGATTCGGACTGGTTGGAAATTTTCAACGCGACGCCGAACGTCGCCGACATCGGCGGATGGATGCTCAAGGATGACAAGGCGTCATGGAGTTTTCCGAATGGCACGAGCATCGCTCCGTTCGGCACGCTGGTGGTTTTCGCATCCGACAAAAACCGGACCGGCGGACCTTATTTCCATACCAACTTCAAACTTTCGGCGAGCGCCGGCGGCCAACTTTCGCTCGTGCGGCCCGACCTATCCGTCGCCAGCCAGTATTTGTCGTATCCTGCCCAGCGCGACGGTGCCTCATACGGACTTTGGGGGGACTACCAATCGACCGGGATCATGATCCCCGCCACACCCGGAGTGCCGAATCCATCGACGGGCTACGTTGCTTTCTCCACCGATCCCACATTCTCGGTGCCGCGAGGTTTCCATGATACCGCACAGAACGTCACCATCGCCTGTCCGCTTCCCGGCAGCACGATTTCCTACACGCTCGATGGATCGCCTCCGACACCCACGCATGGAACGCTCGTTCCCCCGGTCGATGCCGCATCGACTCCGTCGGTCACCTTGAACGTCGGCACCACCACCGCCATCCGCGCCATCACCTTCAAGGACACCTACGTCCCCTCCGCCCCCATCACCCACACCTATCTTTTCACCAACGACCTCGCCACCCAATCGGCCAACGGACTGCCGCCCGCCGGTTGGCCCACCGGCAGCGTCAACGGCCAGATCCTCGACTACGGGATGGATCCGGACATCACCAACATTCCCGGAAACGTCGATCTCATCAAAAGCGCGCTCCGCAGCCTGCCCACATTCTCCATCGTGACCGACCGCGCGAGTCTCTTCGATCCGGTCAAGGGCATCTACGTCAACGCGACCGGCCGCGAGAAGGAATGGGAGGAACCCGTTTCCATGGAAATGATCAAACCGGACGGCACCGGCGCTTTCCAGATCAACTGCGGCATCCGCATGCGCGGAGGGGTCAGCCGCGCCGACACCAATCCGAAGCACAGTTTCCATTTCTATTTCCGTGGTGAATACGGTGCCGGAAAACTGGAGTATCCGCTCTTCGACAGCGACGGCGCGCCCGAATTCGATCGCATCGACCTCCGCTCGACCCAAGGCAGTCTCGCGTGGCACACGAGCGGATCCACGGCTTCCACCTACATGCGCGACGAATGGTCACGCGCCACCCAGGGCGCGATGGGTCACGCGCATGCCCGCAGCCGCTTCGTCCATCTCTGCATCAACGGCCAGTATTGGGGCATCTACGCCACCCAGGAACGTGCCGATGATTTTTTCGCCGCGTCCTATTTCGGCGGTGAAAAGGAGGACTACGACATGATCAAAACCTACACCTTCCCCGCGCATCATGTCGCCGTCGCGGATGGCGATGCGACGGCGTGGAACGCGTTGCATGCCGCGGCGACCGCGGGTTTCACCGACGATGCCGCTTACCACGCGGTGCAAGGTCTCGCTCCCGACGGTTCGCCATCCCCCACGATCAAGCCGCTCGTCGATATCGACAACCTGATCGATTACATGATCCTCAACATGTACACGAGCAACACCGACGGCCCGGTGAATCCGGGATCGAAGAACGTGCCGAAAAATTTCTTCTGCTTCCGTCCGCGAAACGGCGCCTTCGGCTTCCGTTTCGTCGCCCACGATTTCGAGGACACCTTCGGCGGCACCGATGTCACCGGACATCTGACCACGGACGGACAGAATCCCGTCGCAGGAGCCACGCTTGAATACTTCAATCCGCGCTGGCTTCACCTCCAGCTCGTCCGCAATCCGAAATACCTGATGCGCTTCGGCGATCGCGTTCAGCGGAATCTTTACAACAACGGAGCCCTCACCGTCGCCAGCGCCACCGCCCGCTGGACGGAAATGCGATCCGTTCTCGAACCCGCCATCATTACAGAATCCGCCCGCTGGGGGGATTTCAAATCCGCCACCCCGCGCACCATCGATGATTGGAAAACCGCCTGCGATGGATTTTTCAAGGCATCCAACTCCAGCGGCACCCTTGTCAGCAGGCACGCATCGTTCATCAGTCTTCTGAGAAGCACGTCCCGCGGCTACGCTCTCTTTCCCAGTGCAAGCGTGACGGCCCCCGTCCTCTCCCAGGCAGGCGGCATCATTCCCGCGAACGGTTATGATCTCTCGATCACCGGCCCGTCTTCCACCCAGATTTTCTATACCCTGAACGGCTCCGAACCCTCATCACCATCCGCGATCCCCTACTCGACGCCCGTCAGACTCAACGCCGCGTCCATCACCGTCAAAGCCCGTGTCCGGCACTTGACCACCAACGAATGGAGTCCCCTCACCGAAGCCACGTTCACCCAGCTCCCTGTTCCGGCGGCGGTCGGAAATCTTTACCTGTCGGAACTCCACTACAATCCGTCGACCGGAGGCGAGACTCTCGATTTCATCGAAGTCCGCAACCCTTCCACATCGATCGTCGATCTGACCAACGCCAGTCTTAACAACGGTCTCACCTTCACCTTCCCCGCACTCAATCTCCTGCCCGGCGAAAGCATCGTCGTCGTCGAAAACAAAAGCGCGTTCGAAACGTTCTACGGCACCTCGATCCGCGTCGCGGGTGTTTGGGACGGCGCTCTCAGCAATGGCGGCGAAACCATCGAACTCCGCGCCGCCGGAAGCACCATCATCGAATCCGTCGCATATGTCGACAGACCTTCGCCCGGCGCGCAATGGCCGACCGCTCCCGATGGCAACGGTCCTTCGC
>DATLIO010000174.1:0-3906 GCA_035539355.1 Luteolibacter sp. | reverse complement strand
GATCAAAAGTGAGATCGAAGCCCTTCCGTTGGAAGAGCGCCGCCAGCTGGCCGCATTCCTCGTGACACTGAGGCACAAGGATCTGGCGGAATACCGCTCGGCCATCGCGAAAAAGATCTACGACGCCAACTCCGAAAACTGGCTCACACCCGAAGAATACGACCGACGGCTTGGCTCCTGAGAATGGACTACAGGCTGCTCATATCGATCGATGTGGTGGAGTTCGTGGAACGGCTGCCAACACGATTCCGCAAGGTGATTCGATCATCATTCAACGCCATCGGAGAAGATCCGCTCGGGTGTTCCGATGGCATTGATTTTGACGATACGGGACGAATTCTCCACATCGCAATCGTCGGAGATTTCGCCCTGATGTATTGGATTGATGACGCGGACCGGCACGTGAAGATCCTGGACATTCACGCGACGGACCGCTGATCCACCTCACATCCTTTCCGGCACGGCGATGCCGAGCAGTCCGAGGCCTTGTTTCAGCGTCCGCGAGGTGAGTTCGCAGAGAGAAAGGCGGCTGTCGCGGATTTCCACGGAATCGGCTTTGAGGACCGGGCAGGCTTCGAAGAACGAGTGGAACGCGCGGGCGACTTCGAGGAGGTAGTTCGCGAGCAGGTTCGGGCGGAAATCGTCGAGGACGGTCGGCACGACTTCGCCGAAGCGGACGAGCAGGCGGGCGAGATGGATTTCGGCTTCCTCGGAAAGGGAAACCGGCGCGAGTTCCTTCGGCGCTTCGTCGCCGAGCTTCCGCCAGATCGAGCGGCTGCGGACGTAGGCGTTCTGGAGGTAAGGCGCGGTGTCGCCCTGGAGCGCGAGCATCTTTTCGAGATCGAAGACGTAGTCCGAGCTGCGGTGGTGGGCGAGTTCGGTGAATTTCACCGCGCTGATGCCGATGAGCTCGGCGAGTGCCTTGCGCTCCTCGTCGGTGTCGACGCGCGAGCGCTCGGCGACGGTGATCGCGGAGGCGGCGACGGCTTCATCGAGCAGATCGGCGAGCTGCGGGAGATCACCCGAGCGGGTTTTCAGCGGCTTGCCGTCCTTGCCGAGGATGGTGCCGAAGGAAATGTGGCGCAGGTCCATGCCATCGAGGCCGATGCGTCCGGCGACGTCGAAGAGCTGCTGGAAGTGCAGCGACTGGCGGTGATCGACGACATACCAGACCGAATCGGCTTTCCACTCGCTCTTGCGGAACTCGAGCGTCGCGAGATCGGTCGTGGCGTAGTTGAAACCGCCGTCGCTCTTGCGGACGATCATCGGGAAATCCGCCCAGCCGGTTTCGTTTTTGATTTTGAAAGGATCGTTCTCCGGCTTCTTCGTTTCGTCGGAGAAAACACAGACGGCGCCTTCGCTGACACGGGCGATGCCATTGCCGAGAAGCTCGTCCACCAGACCGGCGAGGCGGTCGTTGTAGTAGCTTTCGCCGAGCCAGTGGTCGAACGACACGTCGAGGCGGCCGTAGATTTTCTGGAGGCCTTCCTTGGAAAGATCGATGCAGCGGTTCCAGATCGCGAGGTTCTCCTCATCGCCGGCCTGGAGTTTCACCAGTTCGGCTTTGCAGAGTTCGCGGGTCTCCGGGTTCTCTTTGCCGGCGTTGTTGACGTCGCGGTAAAGGCGGACCAGCTCGGTGATCGGGTCGGCGGCGAGCGCCTTTTCATCGAGCAGGTTTTTCCAGCCGTAGAGGATCATGCCGAACTGCGTGCCCCAGTCGCCGATGTGGTTGTCGGCGATGACCTCGAAGCCGAGCGCGCGGGCGACGCGGCAGAGCGTGTCACCGATGATGGTCGAGCGGATGTGGCCGACGTGCATCGGTTTGGCGACGTTCGGCGCGGAGAAATCGATGACGACGGTTTTGCCGCCGCCGATCTGCGGCAGGCCGAGGCGCTCGTCGCCGAGGAGCTCGTTGGCCAGCACGGCGTAGGCTTCGGGGAAAACGCGGAAATTCAGGAATCCCGGGCCGGCGATTTCCGCGGACGCGATGCCGACGAGGTCGATGGCATCGATGATTTCCTGAGCGAGGGCGCGCGGGTTTTTCCCATGCTTCTTCGCGTTCACCATGGCCACGTTCGATTGGTAGTCGCCGAAACGGAGATCCGCGGCCGGCGTGACGGCCACGGCGGTCTTTTCACCGAGGACGGTTTCGATGGCGAGCGAAAGGCGGGATTCGAGAAGCTGGAGGAGCGTCATGGGAAGGGCGGAACTGTTCCGCACAAGCCACCGGGACGGAAGCCCAAACTAAGCGGTGATCTGGCCGGTGCGGGACGGGCGGGAATCGAGGATCGCCAGAATGTCGTCCGAGGTCCCGGCCTCGACGAGCTGGCGGCGGACTTCGGAGTTCGTGAACATTTTCGCGATCGCCGCGAGCGTCCGCAGGTGAAGGTGGTAGTCCCGGCGGGGAACGATGAAGAGGATGATCAGGTGGACCTTTTTCCCGTCCAGCGCGTTGAAATCGACCCCGGCGACCGACCGGCCGAAAATGGCGATGACTTCCTCCAGTTCATCGGAAAAGGCATGCGGAATGGCGACACCGCCGCCGATTCCCGTGCTGACCTGCTCTTCGCGGGCCTTCAGGGAGGCGAGGGATTCGGCCTTCAGGGAGAGCGGCAGTTTCCCGCAACCGGTGAGTCCTTCCACCAGTTCCTCGATCGCAGCCCAATGCCCGTCCGCCTTCAGATCGAGAAGGATTTGTGCGGGGGTGATGAGCTGCGCCAACTTCATGGTTAAATTTCTGCGTGTGAGAACGCAAGAGGACGGCGGAATTACCGCCGCATTTTCCACTTGGCAAGAGGATTCCCCCGGACGGCGAACGGTGCTCCCGGACTCTCTCCCTCCCTTCTTTCCCTTGAAACAAGCGATCCGCAGGGGTTGACGCCGGGTGATCCGTGATTACACCTATCCGCCATGCAAGCCGACGCCGAGCCCCAGAAGCCCGAAAATTCTCCCGATATCGCCGACGAAAACGAGAGCGTTTCCGAAAACACCTCCACCGGTGAACTCGATCCGTGGGAGCAGCTCGAGGCGGAAGCCGCCAAGTGGAAGGAAGTCTCCCTCCGCACCGCCGCGGAAATGGACAATCTGCGCAAGCGCACCGCCCGCGAACGCGAGGAAGCCGTCCGTTACGCGAACCAGCGCCTGCTCGAGGACCTCCTTCCCGTGATCGACAATTTCGAAATGGGGATGATGGCCGCCGCCCAGGACAAATCGTCGATGATCTACATCGGCATGGACATGGTCCGCAAGCAGCTCAACGACTTCCTCTCCGGCCTCGGGGTCCAGGAAATCGACACGACCGGGAAATTCGACCCGAATCTCCACGACGCCGTCTCGCAGGAAGACTGCGCCGCCGGTGAGGAAGGCCGCATCCTCCGCGTGACCCGCCGTGGCTTCAAACTGCGCGACCGCCTGCTGCGCCCCGCCAGCGTCGTCGTTTCCAAACTCCCCACCGCTCCCGAAGCCTGATCCCGATGGCCGAAAAACGAGATTACTACGAAATCCTCGGCGTTTCGCGCGAAGCGTCGCCGGAGGAAATCAAGAAGGCCTACCGCAAGCTCGCGGTGAAGCTGCACCCGGACAAAAACCCGGGTGACGCGACCGCCGAGGAGAAATTCAAGGAGCTCGGCGAAGCCTACGAAGCGCTCAGCGACGCGGACAAACGCGCCGCTTACGATCGCTACGGCCACGCCGCGTTTTCCGGCGGCATGGGCGGCGGCCGGTCCGGTGGTGGCGGCGGTTTCCACGATCCGATGGACATTTTCTCGCAGGTCTTCGGCGGCGCGTTCGGCGGCGGCTTCGAGGAATTCTTCGGTGGCGGCGGCGGTTCGTCCCGTCGCAAGAGCTCCGGCAAGCAACGCGGCAGCGACCTCCGCTACGATCTGGAGATTTCCCTCGAGGAAGCCG
>DATLIO010000173.1:0-2263 GCA_035539355.1 Luteolibacter sp. | reverse complement strand
CAGGCGATCCGTGACGGAAATTTCGACGCCGCGGCGAAACTGCTCGGCAGACCCTACACCGTTTGCGGCCGGGTGATCCACGGCCGCAAACTCGGCCGCACCATCGGCTTCCCGACGGCGAACGTGTTCATCGGCGACTCGCAACTCCCTCCCGACGGTGTGTGGGCGGTCACAGCGATCCTACCCGGAAACACCGTCAACCGGGGCGTCGCGAACCTCGGAATCCGCCCCACGGTCGACGGATCCGCCCGCTCGCTTGAAGTCCATCTCTTTGATTTTGAGGAAGATCTCTACGGCAAGGAAATCGAGATCCAGTTCGACCGCTTCCTGCGCACCGAACAGAAATTCGCGAACATCGACGAGCTGAAACGGCAGATCGCCAAGGACGCCGAGAACGCCAGACAAGAACCAGCTTGACGGCGATCAGTGTTCATATAAACACAAATTCATATGAACACCCTTGTTCCTGTTTTCGAAAAACTCCGTTCCATCTGCTCGCCGAAATTTTCGCGCTATTTCCCCCTGCCCCGGAAGAAGCGCCATACCGAGGTCCAGCTTGAGTTCCGGTGGCGCTAAAAACCTGAAATTTTCCGGATTTTGGGCTTACGCTTCCGCTTCAGGCTCTCTATACGTTCGCAAAACCTTCGTATGGAGAACCCGAAACGTCTCATCCCCTCGCGTGGCCGTGCCGCTTTGCTGGCCACCGCGTGTTTGATCGCCCCCCTTCATGCGGGCGAGCCTGTGGAAACATCCAGCTTCGCTTCCAAGGAAGCATCGAAGCGCGCAGCCGCGCTCGAAGAAGCCCGCGAGCTTCTCGGAAAAGGCGACGAATCCTACAAATCGGGGAAATACGCCGAAGCCGTCGAAGCCTACAGCGGCGCCTATGACTTGATTCCCAACGCACCCGCCACCGCCGAACTCCGGCGGGCGACGGCCCAGCGTTACTCCCAGGCCGCCGTCCAGCGTGGCCGTGAACTTTCCCGCAAAGGCGACGTCGCCGGCGCCCGCGCCCTGGTGGACAGAGTGCTCGCCGAAGGAGTGGCTCCGAATGATCCGCTCGCCCTGGAATTCCGCGCCCAACTCGACGATCCGATCCGCACCAACCCCGCCGCGACCGCGGAGCACGCCGCGAACGTCGATGAAGTCCGCCGCCTGCTTTACACCGCCGAAGGCGCCTTCAACCTCGGCAAATACGACGAAGCGAAAGCGACCTACGAAAAGGTCATCCGCCTGGATCCTTACAACGCCGCCGCACGCCGTGGACTTGAGCGCGTCGCCAATTTCAAGTCGGACTATCAGAAAGCGGCCTACGACAACACGCGCGCCGAAATGCTCGCAGCCGTCGATGCGGCCTGGGAACTGCCGCTTGATCCCCTACCCATCGATCCCGGCCTGGCCGGTCCCGGCGCCATGGGGAACATGGATCCGCTGATCACCGCGAAACTCGATCAGATCATCATTCCCCGGGTCGCTTTCGAGCAGACCACTTTGTCCGAGGCCGTCGATTTCCTCCGCGTAAAAGCCGGTGAAATCACCGAAGGACCGCTTTCCGGCGTCAATTTCTCGATCAACCTCGGCGACAAAGCCGCGCAGATCGAATCGCTCCGCTTTGATCTCCAGCTCTCCGGAGTGCCGATCTCCCAGGTGCTGAAATACATCACCGACATGACCCGGACGAGCTATGTCACCGATGAATACTCGGTGATCATCCAGCCGATCGGTGGAACCGATACCCGGCTCATCACCCGCAACTATCCGGTTCCTCCGAACTTCATCTCCAGCATCAGTTCCTCCGCTCCGTCGAACGCTGCGGCGACCGCCGATCCCTTCGCTGCCGCCCCCGCAAACGGTGGCAGCCTGCTGAGCCAGCGCCTCGGTCCGAAAGAGGCTCTCGCAGCCCAAGGCGTTCCGTTTCCTGAAGGTTCAGGTGTGACCTATCTCGCGAACACCAACCAGCTCCGCGTCACCAACACCGAATCCGCCCAAGAGATCATCGCCAGCCTGATCCAAACCACGGTTCAGGCGGAGCCCGTGAACGTCCTGGTGCGCATGACGATGGTCACGACGGACCAGAAGAACACCGAGGAGCTCGGCTTCGATTGGACGGCCACTCCCTTTGGTGTCAGTGAGAATCACATGTTTCTCAGTGGCGGCAGCCAAGGCAACGGCGGCAGTTTGGCCGACGTGCCAATCAATCCGGGCTCCACTCCCGGCGCAGCTCCCGGGGTGACCTCCGGAAACCGCAGCGGCGAACAGGCGTTCA
>DATLIO010000172.1:0-2037 GCA_035539355.1 Luteolibacter sp. | reverse complement strand
ATTCGGCACCCTGCCCAACGGCTTCCGCTACATCATCTATCCGAACACCGAGCCACCGAAACGTGTTTCCTTCCGTCTCCACGTCGCCGCCGGCTCGCTGATGGAAGCCGATGACCAGCAGGGCCTCGCCCATTTCCTGGAGCACATGGTCTTCAACGGCTCGAAGCACTACACCTCGGCCGATCTCATCCCGAAGATGCAGCGTCTCGGCATCGCCTTCGGCGCCCATGCGAATGCCTACACGTCCTTCGACGAAACGGTCTACATGCTCGATCTGCCGGACCTCTCGAAAGACACCGTCGATCTCGGATTCACCGTGATGCGCGATTTCGGCGACGGAGCCCTGCTTGAGGCAGACGAGATCGACAAGGAGCGCGGCGTGATCCTTTCCGAAAAAATGAGCCGTGATTCCGTCGATGACCGTATCATGGAACAGCAGTTCCTGAAAATCCTGCCGAAATCCCTCGTCGCGAAACGTTTCCCGATCGGCACCGAGGAAGTGATCAAAGCCGCCCCCCGCGAGCGGTTCGCGGATTTCTACACCCGCTACTACACACCCGAGAGAATGACCTTCGTGGTCGTCGGCGATGTCGATCCTGCGGAGATCAGCCAGCGGATCGAGGCCGAGTTCTCCTCGATGCAAAATCCGGCAGCTCCCGGAAAGGATCCGGACCTGGGACCCATCGTCGCCCCCGAAGGCATCGAGCCGAGCGTTTTCGCGGACAAGGAAATGGCATCCACCTCCGTCTCGCTCAGCCTGATCCGCCCGTTCACGAAAAAGCCGGACACGACCGCCAACCGCACCGACAAGATCCCGCTCGATCTCGCCCACTCGATGCTTTCCCGAAGGTTCGAGCGCATTTCGAAGCAGGAGAACTCGCCGATTTCCGACGGCTCCGCCTCGCGGTTCGATCTGTTCAACTACGCGGAAATGGGATCGATCGACGTCACCTCCGCGAACGACGACTGGCAGAACGCGGTTCCCGTGCTCGAGCAGGAATTCCGCCGCGCCCAGCAATTCGGCTTCAACGACGCCGAACTCGCGGAAGCCAAGGCCAACCTGCTCAACGCCTATGAACAGGCGGTGAAACAGAAGCCGACCCGCAAATCGGAAGGTCTCGCCACCGGACTGGTCAGGACCATCAACGACGGTATCGTCTTCTCCACTCCTGAAAACAATCTCGAGATCGTTTCCAAAGCCCTTGAGTCCATCGACGTCGCGAAGGTCCACGAAGCGTTCAAATCATTCTGGGTCTCCGCGGGCTATCACCTGACCCTCACGACGAAGGAAAAACCCGAAGGCGCGGAATCCAACCTCTCCGCCACCTATCAGGAGTCGTTCAACAAGCCGATCGAAGCTCCCGCCGCGGCGGTCGCGCAAAGCTTCGGTTACACTTCCTTTGGAAAACCCGGCACCGTCACCACCCGCAAGGAAGTGGCGGACCTCGGCATCACGCAGCTCGTCCTTTCGAACAAGGTCCGCGTGAACCTGAAGTCGACCGACTTCGAGAAAAACCGCATCAGGATCGTCGCCCGCATCGGTTCCGGAAATCTCTCGCAACCCGCGAACAGCCCGATGCTCGACGCGTTCGCCAGCGCGGTCTTCGAAGGCGGCGGACTCGGCAAACATTCGAACGACGACCTCCAGCGCATTCTCGCAGGCAAGAACGTCAGCAGCAGCCTGTCCATCGGCGAAGACGCGTTCATCCTCAGCGGAGGCACGACACCCGCGGATTTCCAACTCGAGATGCAGCTGCTCGCCGCGACCCTCACCGATCCCGGCTACCGCACCGAAGGGCTCTGGCAGTTCCAGAAGGCCATCCCGCCGATGTATCAGCAGCTCAAGCACACCACCGCCGGCCCCGGCCAGGAAATGGACGCGTGGCTCCACGGCAATGATTCGCGCTACAGCATCGCTCCGCAGGAAAAACTGACTTCCTACACCATCGCCGACGCGAAGAAGTGGCTCACGCCGGAACTCACGAAAGGTTATCTCGAACTCACGATCGTCGGTGATTTCCAGATCGAAGCGATCCT
>DATLIO010000171.1:0-4363 GCA_035539355.1 Luteolibacter sp. | reverse complement strand
AAAACCAACGTTACGGCATTTCCGCCCGCGGCCTCGCGATCGACACCGGCTCGGAAGGCGTTCAGGAGGAATTCCCGCTTTTCCGCGAGTTCTGGCTGCGCAAACCCGAAGGCAACGACAAGCAGGCGACGGTCTACGGCCTTCTCGACAGCGCCTCCTACTCCGGCGCGTTTTCCTTCAAGGTCGAACCCGGCGATGACACGATCATCAACGTTTCCGCCGTCCTTTTCGCCCGCAAGGAAGTGAAACGCCTCGGCATCGCTCCGATGTCGTCCATGTTCTGGTTCGGCGAGAATTCCCGCCGCCGATTCGATGATTTCCGTCCGGAAGTCCACGATTCCGACGGTCTCGCCATCCGCATGAGCACCGGCGAACGTCTCTGGCGCCCGCTTTCCAATGACACCGGCAAACTGGAGTTCAGCTTCTTTGAAATGAACAAGTGCGACGGATTCGGCCTTCTCCAGCGCGACCGCCGTTTCGGTGCCTATGAAGACGGGGAAGCGAACTACCATCTCCGTCCCTCCCTCTGGATCGAGCCGACCTCCGATTGGGGTCCCGGCCGCGTGATGTTGATGGAAATCCCAACCGCCAACGAGTCCGCCGACAACACGGTCGCGCTCTGGGAACCGAAGGAAACGCCGAAAGCCGGCGATCGTGTCGAGTTTTCCTACAAACAGCATTGGTCCAAATCCGAAGATCCCGCCCTCGCCGGCGGCCGCGTCGTCGCCACCCGCACCGGTCTCCACGACTGGCAGCCGGAACAACGGACGCTCGTCGTTGAATTCGCCGGTGGAGATCTCGAAAAGCCGGATGAGAAGGACCCGGCCGCCTTGGTGCAGGCCGTCGGCCCCAACTCGGAGAAAGTCAAAATCCAGGGCGTCGCCGTCCAAAAACTTCCTGAAGCCCGCTGGCGCGTCAGTTTCCAGGTCGCTCCTGCCGCGGAAGGCGGTAAGATCGCCGACATCGGCCCGGTGGAACTCCGTTGTTCCCTCCGCCGTGGAGAAGATTTCCTCACCGAAACATGGGCTTACCGCATCAATCCCTGACCGCATTCCGGCCGCTCACCGAAAGCGAGCTCGACGAATGGGAACAGGCCTACGCCGCAGTCGAAGCCTATCTTCAAGCGCTGCGCATCCGCAACCGCCTGCTTGCGGCCGAACTGGTCCGCGGAATCCTCTGGCGCGCTTCATCCCGCGCCGTGAACGAGCCGGGTAAAACCCCTCGCTTTCTCGCGATGGAAGAAGCCCTCGTTGAAATCGCGAACTGGACCCAGGACGTGCTCGACGAGCCGCTCGAAAACCGCCGCCTCGCTGCACGGGGGCGTCTCGCCCTGCTTCTCGCAGGCATGCCCGGCAAATGGCAGGGCGTTTTCCTGACCCCTCCCCCATGGCCGCCCGAGTTCGTCGAGTCCATGCGCAAATCCTATCTCGCCGCCGGTCCGCAATTCGCCGAGCTGACCATGATCCCCGCCCCGCTCGAACTGAACGCCCTCGGCGCCGGAGCCGCGCAGTGGCAGGAAACCATGACCCGCCGGCCGATTTTCCGGAAACTGTTCCTTGTGGCCATCATCGCGACGATCGCCGGCAGCATTTACTTCATCGTCTACTGACCCGATGGAAAACACCGATCCATCCCCGGACATCAAGAACGTCAAACCGTTCTACAGTCCCACCAAGACCTTCCTCCGCCGCTTCGTCTTCTTCTCGAGCGTCCTTCTCGTGAACGTCGCCGCCAGCCTCTGGCTCTACGACCTTTTCTACCGGGACGGGATGCACAAGGCGCACTACTTCCTGCTCGCGATTTTCATCATCCTGAACGGCCTCCTCACGTTGGGCTCGTTCCACGCGCTGTTCGGCGCGTTCGACATCATCCTCGGCAGAAAACGCAGCGTCCGCATCACCGAACTTCTCAACGGCAGGGAGGAAAATCTCGAACGCCGCTTCGCGGTGGTGATGCCGATCTACAACGAGGATTCCCACAAGATCTGCTCACGGATCGAAGCGATCTACAAATCGATCGAAGCCACCGGCCACATCGATTCGTTCGATTTCTTCATCCTCAGCGACACCCGCGATCTGGATCTCTGGGTGCTGGAGGAAACCGCATGGACGAACCTCTGCCGCAAACTCGATGCCTTCGGCCGCATCTACTACAGACGCCGTAAGATCAACTCGAGCCGCAAGGCCGGCAACATCGGTGACTTCGTCCGCACCTGGGGTGGCGGCTATGAAGGCATGGTCGTCCTCGATGCCGACAGCCTCATGGACGGCGGCGACATCCTCAAGATGGCCCGCATCATGGAGGCTCATCCGCGTCTGGGCATCCTCCAGACCCCGCCGAAACTCATCCGCGGTTCATCGATCTTCACCCGCCTCCAGCAATTCGCGATGCGGCTCTACGGCCCGCTTTTCATCCGCGGCCTGAACTTCTGGCAGCTCGGCGGCGGCAGTTACTGGGGCCACAACGCCCTCATCCGCCTCAAGCCGTTCTCCGACTACTGCGAACTTCCCGATCTTCCCGGCAAGGAACCGTTCGGCGGAAAAATCCTTTCGCACGACTTCGTCGAAGCCGCCCTCATGGTTTCCCAAGGCTGGGAAGTCTGGCTCGCCTGGGACATCGAAGGCACCTATGAGGAAGCGCCGCCGACACTCGTCGACCACCTCGTCCGCGACCGCCGCTGGTGCCAGGGCAACCTCCAGCACATGTGGCTGATCTTCGCACGGAACCTTCCGTTCAGTGTCCGGATGCACCTTTTCATGGGCATCATGGCCTACCTCGGCAGCCCGCTGTGGTTCCTGTTCCTCGTCGTCGGCACCTGGCTCGCGTGGGAAAGAAGCTCCAGCGATCTCAGCATCTTCCCCTTCGAAAGCTACGTCGACCGCTGGTTCCACTTCGACCGCGGGCAGCAGAGCATCATTCTCGTCAGCGTCGTCTTCACGCTGCTGTTCCTGCCGAAGATCCTCGCCGTCGTCGGTGCGATCCTCGTGCCCCGCGTCCGCAAATCCTTCGGTGGATTCTTCCCGCTCATCACCGGTCTGTTCCTCGAGACGTTCATCTCGATCCTGCTCGCACCGTGCATCATGGCTTCGCACACGATGATGGTGCTGAGCATTTTCCTCGGCCGCGCGGTCGGCTGGAACACGCAGAACCGCGAAACCGACGGCACCGCTTGGTTCGACGCGTTCCGGTTCCATCTCATTCCGATGACCCTCGGCATCGCCTGGACCGTCATCGCCTGGATCATCGGGGAGAATTTTATCGCGTGGATGTCCCCCATCCTTCTCGGACTGGTGCTGTGCGTTCCCGTCTCCGTCATCACCAGCCGTTCCCGATACGGCAAGGCCCTCCGCCGCAGACACGTCCTTTCCACTCCGGAGGAAATCAATCCGCCCGCCGTCATCCAGCTTGCCGATGAGGCCAAGGCGTCGATCGATCCCGCCCTCGATGCCTCGGTCGATTTCCGCCACGGAGTCATCGCCGCGGTCGTCGATCCCTACGTCAACGGCGTCCATGTTTCGTTGCTGGAATTTTCCGAACTCTCCCCTGCCGGAGAGGCGCTCGCCGAACGTTGCCTGAGCGAAGGCCCCGCGGCTTTGAACAAAGCGGAAATGTCAGAGCTGATGTATCTCGCCCCCGCCATGCTGCACATGCACCGGGCGGTCTGGCTGAGATCCACCGAAGGGATCCATTCGGTCTGGTCACAGGCGCTCGAAAGTTATCGCCGCCGGCTCGACACGGTGACCGCCGAAGCTTAACAACGAGGAGGACACTCCTCACCTCCTCATGCTTCGTCTCAATCCAGATCTCTCGGATCTCGTCACCGACGCCGGAAACGGACTGCTCGACCACTTTGGCTCGGCCCCCGCTTTCGTCGCCGCGGCTCCCGGCCGGGTGAATCTCATCGGCGAGCACATCGACTATTGCGACGGTTTCGTCCTGCCATTCGCGATCGACCGGCATGTCGTCATCGCCGGAGCCCTGGCGGCCGACGTCACCACACGGATCCGGTCCGGCTCGAACGGAGAAACCTTCTCCCTCTCGCTGGACCACCCCGTTGAACCCGGCGCACCCAAATGGTCGAACTACCTCCGCGGGGTGATCCGGGGGTTCCAGGATCGCGGCCACGCGATTCCCGCCTTCAACGCGTTCATCGTTTCCTCCGTTCCCGGAGGTGCCGGACTTTCCTCATCCGCCGCGCTCGAATGCGCGATGGCCGCATTTCTCGAAACACTGCTCGATACCGTCGTCGACACGAAAGAAAAAGCGCTGCTCTGCCAGAAAGCGGAACACGATTTCGCCGGAGTGCCGTGCGGCATCATGGATCAGTTCGCCTCCACTTTCGGCAAACCCAACAAACTGGTTC
>DATLIO010000170.1:0-12389 GCA_035539355.1 Luteolibacter sp. | reverse complement strand
GCTGATAGAGAGTTGCGGCGGAAACCGGAATGGCGGAGCTGATGAGAAACGTGGATGCGAGAAGGGGTTTCATGGGCTTTTGAGCGAAATTCGGATTGGGAGGCATCAGGGTTTGAAGCTCCCATAAGCCAGAAGGCGCGAAGTCGGGATTTTTGGACAAAAAAATCCACCGGATGGAATTTCCGGTGGAATGGAGGTCGAAAATTGCCGTAACCGGCTTATTTCACAGCCGTTTTGGCATATTCGCTCGGCAGCTTGAAGGTCCAGCCTTCGGCTTTCAGGAAATCGACGATGGCGGCGAAATCGGTGAAGCCCTGTTCGCTGAATCCGGCGGGATGGAACTGGAGGGCGGCGAAGTTAAGAGCCGGGTCAGCCTTCTTCTTTTCGTATTCCTCTTTGAACTTGGCGAAGTTCGGCTTGGCGGTGCCGTCGTTTTCACCGCGGAGGGTCATCGGGAGAAGGATCTTGTCCTTCATTTCCTTGGTCGGTTTCGCGTCGGGATAGCAGAAGATCAGTTTCAGTTCGGGAATTTCGTTCAGCGCCTTGGCGGTGTCCGCGTCCATCGCGTTGAAGCCGCTGCCGAAGGCGGTGAAAGGTTTGCCGAGTCCTTCCTTCGCCGCACCCTGGGCTTTGGCGAGGTTGGTTTTCTGATGGTCGTAGCCGGAGTTGCCGAATTCGGACTTCTTCTTGCCCTCTTCCTCCCACTGGCGGTGGTCCCACCCGTGGTTCCAGAATTCCACTTTGCCGGTGGCTTCCCATTTCTTGAGCCATGCGTCGTATTCCGGACCTTCCTTTTCGAAGGAGACGGCGATGATACCGGCGGAGACGGGAACGCCGTGGTCATGGGCGAGCTTGAAGAAGCGGTCCCATTTGCCGTTCACCTTGGTGACGTCGTCGGCCTTGATGATCGCGATTTTTTCAGCGGCTGAGAGCGGAAGGATCGTCGTCAGGGAGAGAAGGATGAGTTTTCGCAGGGTCATGCGGCAATTAGAGCCTGAAGCCGCCGCTCCTCCAGTTCAATTTTGAAGCTTGATCGGCCCCCAGTTCGCCGGGGTGAGTTTGGCTTCACTCGGGACATCGGAAACGAGGCCGGTGGATTTCGAATGCCAGTAGAGCCGGGACGCGCGGTTGGTTCCGCTGGGGTCGGAGAAAATCACGCCGATGATGCCTTTGAGATCGATGGGTTTCGCCGGGTCGATCCCAAGCTCGGCGAGCGGGATCTTCACGAGCGCCGAATAGCCGCGCATCCCCGGAATGACGGAAATTTTCGCGGAAGCGGATCGCTTCACGATGTCGAAATTCTGGGCGTTGGCTTCGTTGTTGGACACGACATAGGTGGTGGGATTGTCCTTTTTGTCGGATGTCTTCTGCCAATAGACGACCGCGTCCTTGTCGCCGACTTTGGCGCCGAGCAGACGGATCGGACCGCGTCCCGGAACGTCGAGCTGGAGATCGACGGAATCGCCGCCGATGAACGCGTGGGTGAATCTTCCTTCGGCGTTTTTCCAAGGGCTGGCATCGCTGACCTGATACATCACGGCGAGCGTCTTGCCGTCGTGTGCCAGCGCGGCGCGGAACCAGCGGGTCGGATCGCCGGATTCCTGCACACGGAGGGTTTCGGCGCCTTCGATGAGCGGTTGCTTGCGCGGAGCATCAGGAGAAATGGGTTCGCCGGGGAGCCGCGGGAGTTTGGTGATCGCCAGCGTGTCGGGTTCCTTGTCGGACGATGCCAGCTTGGCCTGCGCGAGTTTCACCCCTTCGGCGATCTGTTCGTTGGTGAGCTTGATGGGAAGGGTCGTCTTGCGCGTGCTTTCAAGGCCGGTGATTTCCATCATCCGATAGGACGCACCGCCGAGTTGCGCGACGATGCGGCCTTTCTCGTCACGCCACAGGAATCCGCCGAACGATTCCTGGCCGACGAAGGTGTCATCGAGAACGACGTCACCTTTCGAATCCTGAAGGATGCTGGAAAGGAAAAGGCCGTCCATGCTCATGAGGAACCATTCGCCGCGGTCGCCGCCGATGGCCGTGATGCTGCCGACTCCCGGAACATCCTCGACCACGCCGTTCGTCCGGAACGGGGCGATGAGCAGACCCCGCCGCGCGGCGGGTGCATCATGCCGGCCGAAAGGGTTCGGATACGTGCCGGAGCGGCCGTCGGTGGTGGCGAAGTTGATGCCATCGGAAACATTGCCCGCGTTGTCGAAGGCGATGGTTCCGGATCGGTTCGGGCTGAAATCCGCCTTGAAGCCGTTCGGCAGTTTCTCCGGATTCTTGAAATCATAGACCGGAACACCCGAGGCGGTGAACTCCTTCGGACGGTAGACGTATTGGTCCGGAGTGATGAACGTCATGTCAGGACGCATCCAACCGATGCTCCAATAGTGCCCGCGGCCCGTGAACTGGTCCGTGGTTTCACCGGTATCCTCGACGCCGTTGTCATTGAGATCGGTCCACGTTTTCGCAACGCGCGGTTCGTTCTTGTTCGTGCTGGCATAGACCGCGCGGACGACGGTTCTGAAAACACCATCGGCGGATCTTTTGGCGATGATCAGTTCATCCGGCTTGTTGTAACCGGGAACGGAAACCGCATACTCGTGACCTTTATATTGATAGACGACACCGCGGGTCGTGCTGAGTTCGGGATGGAAATACAACGGAACCTCGGCGGTCGGTTTGTTGAAGATGTCAGGGGAAGGATCGAGTTTGAACTCGACGCCGTGGGCGATGAACCGGGTGGAATCATAGGTCAGCGGGAAACCGGCCATCGCCCCGTAATCGGCGCCGCCCCAGTATTGATGGTCGAGCTTTCCACCGGAATTCCAGCAGGTGATGCGGCGGTTCGTGCCTTCCGCTTCGGCGAGCCAGAGTCTTCCCGACGAGTCGAAAGCGAGCCCGAGCGGATCGATCAGATCGGTGTCGTTGAATTTCCCGGCGGGCCGCTTTCCGTCCACCGCCGCGTAGGGTTTGCCGATGCTGAGGGTCGGAGCACCTTTCGCGTCGAACCAATGAACCTGATTCGTCCCCTGGTCGCTGACGGCGACCTTCGATCCGTCCTGTGAGAAAGCGAACCGGACCGGTTTTTCCAGACCCTTCGCGGTGAAGAGTTTCGTGGTGACCGCTCCATTCGGATCGAGCTTCGCGATCGTGCCGTCGGCGAACAGACCGAACAGTTCGTCGTTGTGGTCTTCGATGGCGATGAGGTCGGAGACATGGCCGGAGAACTCGATGGCACCGGTGTCGGGTGTCATCCGGTGGAATTCATTTCCCGGGATGAAGACGTAAACCTTTCCTTTGCTGATCGCGATGGTCGAAGCATCGGAAACCAGCTTGTTTTCGATGGGAAGGATCGCGTTCGGACTGCGGTCCGCGTCCTCGAACGTGACGACGGCGCCGGTTTCGATGTTGTAGCGGCGCATCACCGTTTTCTTGATCCAGCTGTCGCGGGAGAAAGCGTAGGCGTATTTGTCGTCGAGCGTGACATCGACGAGTTCGTAATGATCCGCCCAGCGGATGATGCCGTCGGGATTGATGCGGATCAGTCCGGATCCACCTTCCGTTCCGGTGAAACCGATGAGAGTGACATCGCCCCGCGTCGCCGCGGTGGTGGGATGGCCGTGGTTGCTGCCCCAGAATTTCCGGCCGTTCTTGGTCGCCCATGGCGGCGTCGCGGCGTTGTAGGCGCTGTTGAGGAATTTCAGTTTCACCGGCGGATGGTCCACGACGGTCGCGGTGTAGTCTCCGGCGGGGAGGGGATTGCCGTTGTCATCAAGACCATCCCAATGATCTTTGTTCTCTCCTTTGCTCCTCGGGAACTGACCGAAGAGATTGCGGACGCGGCGGCCCTGCGAATCATCGATCGCGATGGTCACATCCCGATCATCCGGGAGCGAGTATTTCAAATCAATCGGGCCGGCCGTGTCATAGTTCACGAATTGCTTCAGGCGTGTTGCGTGCAGCAACCGCTGGGTTGCCGTGCCGCCGGTTTTCCCCATGGGCATCATCACCGCCCTGCCCCAGCCGTCGCGGGCCCGGAAGAAGAAGATGCGGTTCACCTTGTCATCCTTCAAATTGTCGGCGAGCCGATGGGTCATTTCGGTGCCATCATCGTTGCCCCACATCGCTTCGATGCCGAAAACAAACGAGTCACCCGCCTTGAGGGGTTGGTTGTTCGTGCGGAGATAGCTCCACGGCCAGAACGCCTCCATGTTGTAACCCTGTCCGTCCTCCCAAGGTTTGAAGGCGATCTTTCCGCCTGCGGCATCCATGGTTGTTCCATATTTCTCCTGCTGGTCGGGACGATCCGGTCCGGTGGCATCGTAGGGCGGCTTGTCCTTGAATCCGCCGTGTTTGACGATGACGTAGGGTTGGTTCTCGGATGAGGAATAGAAGAGGTTGATGTGCATCTGGTGCTCATCCGGCGTCTTGTCGTCGAAAATGACCCGCGCCTGCATCGCGTCCGCTTTCCAGCTCAGCATGAAATCCTTTCCGCGTGTCGCATTTTTCATCGGCGATGGATCGCTGTACCGGCCGAGCAGATAGATGCCTTTCTCATCCCACATCAGATGCGTCCATAGCGAATGCTTCTTCGTCAATGTGGGATCATTGTAACTCCAGATGCCGGCGCTGAGATCCCAGTCATTGTCCCTGCCGTCGATGTCCACAGGACCGGGAGCAGGAAGGACCTGGATCTCGGAACTGTTCGATGTCGGGCTTTCAGGATCGTTCTGGGCGAGCGCGAACGAAGAGAGAAGAAGGAGAAGCAGGCTGGGTTTCATCGGTTGGGTTGGTTTGAAAGACGGAGGGGCCAGAGGCGTGATGGATCGGCACGCAGCACGAGTCCCTGGCGGAAAGGCGTGTAACCGTAGTTGTAGGCGCGGAAGTGGATCTGATTCCAACCGGCCTTGAGCGTGACCGTTCGGACCGTTTCCCGGAGTTGCTTCGGGAATTCCTTCGCGTCCTTTTCTTTGAAAGGAATCGGTTCGTTGTTGATGAACCACCGTGCCGGCGTCATCGAATGACCTTGGATCGCGAGATCGATTTCAACGGCCGACGGAGAATGGATCCAGGTCGCGCCGTACCAAACCTGGGAACTCTTGCCGATCACGGCACGTGTATCGAGCTGGGCGACCGATTCCGGCCTCCAGCGTACTTTGCCCGGATCCTTCCAATAGCCCTGGACGGCCGGTCCTTCGTAGATTGCGGAGAAATCCAGCGCCTGGTCGGGTGGGAAAACCGCGGCTTCGAAAAACTTCCGAACGTCATCTTTCATCGTGTTCTGCGGATTGTCTTTGAATCCCTCCGCTCCCGGTCCGCCGAATGGTCCGAGAAGAAGCCAGTTCCTGACGGTGATTCCATCGTCCAATCCTTGGAAAGCGAGAGGGGCCCATGAGCCGGGATAGAGCCGTGCCTCACTGGGTTCATCGTAGGTTTCCCTGCCGGCGGATCCATCGCTGTCCGACCACCAGAATTTGTCATGCCCGCCGAGGTTCGCGTCGAAATTGACGAGCGTGCGGAAATCTCCGGTGAAGGCGGATTTCAGGGCTGGAATGGCGGAGCGGGGGATGACGGCGGCGATCACAAATCCCTTCCGGTCATCATCGATCTGATGTCCGAGCCGGACGCCTTCGATGGCACCGACGTGTTGGAATGAAACCTGTCCCACCGGCGTGCGGTAGGTCTGCGGTTTCGGATTTTTTCCGGACCATGCCGGATGCATGGCCATCGCGGCGGGTTGGAGGCCTTGGTCGGTGTTGAAGAGGCCGAACACGAAACGGACGTCGCCGGGGCGGCCTTCCTTCGTGGGGCTTCCGAGTTCCGCCGATCCTTGGAAATAGAATCCAACGGTGTCGGCGCCGATGTCATGGGTGAACAACCGTTCCAGCGGCGGAAGAGGTTTCGGATCGATGGAACGGTTCGTGCGGACGTGCCAACGGAGATAAAGATGATCCGGATCGTAGAGTCCGCGCACCTCCACTTTCTTTTCCGGAGAAGAAGCGAATTCGATCGTATCAGCCGATTCCCAGCCGGTCATGGATCCGTCCAACGCCGCGCCCCCGATCGCGGGTGCGAAACGGGCGAAGCGGGTTTTTCCGGCTCCACCGCGCAGTGCGAGCGCGATCTCCGGCGGCGATGCGATGCGTGTGGAATCGATCGTGACGGATGCGGGAAGCGTGGTGAGTTTTTTCACGGGATTCTCCGTGAGCGACCAGTTCTTCATCGAATACACCAGCGGGGTGTATTTACCAGATCCATAGTAGATGTTCCCGTCCTTTGGATTCGGATAGACGCTGCCAGCGAAGAACTCGCCGGGCTGGAGATAGGTGCCGGCGTTGCGCTTGTCCTCCCCGGAAGGAAACAACGTGTCCACATAGAGGCCGTCCTCGGTGTAGAGGAAAAGTCCGCTCCTTGACTGATCGACGACGGAGAGGAGTCCGTTGATCGGTTTGAAAAGGCGCATCCCGCCGCGGAGTTCCCCGCGATCCGCCGCGCCCAGGACGCTGCGCCCGACACGCCACTTCATCCTGTAGCCGCCGTTTCCATCAGGAATGTAGCGGGTGATCTTGTGCTGTCCGCCTTCGTTCGGGGAAAGGTTCTTTCCGCGGGCCTGGACGTAGTATCCTTCCGCGGGTGAGCCGTCGGCCTGCATCCAATCGCTCTCAAAGGTGCTGGCGAGTTCGTTGCCGCCGTAGAGCGCGTTGACCGGTCCTTTGGCGCGTGCCTCGAAAACGGGATCGGTGATGATCTTGTTCCACCGGGTGAAGATGGGATTTCCGTGAGGATCGAAACCGTCCGGGGAGAACGTCCAGATGTCGTTGCCGTTCTGGTTCGGTGAGATGTAGGAGAAATCCGGCAGCCAGCGTTGGCCGTGATAAGTGATCACCTGGCCGGGAAGCGGGACTTCCCGCAGTTCCGCTTCGTCAGGAGCACCGTTGTTGTTCGCGTCGTTCCAGAAACAGGCCGTGGCCTTCTTCTTTTCATCCGTCCTGCGGATCAGTCCCGCGGAATGGATCCAGCGGGAACCGTCATCCGTGAGGCGATAGACCGAAAGCGTCTTGCTGCTGGCGAGATAGAGTTTCCCGTTCGCGCGGACTGCCGTTGGCTTGCTCAGGCCTTCCCTCATCTCGGAGGGGACATCCGGCCAGACGGCGTCGACTTTCCATTCGCCGGTCGGGTAATCGATCCTGAAACGGGTGAGCCAGTCATCATGTCCGGGAAGATAGGCCAGCGAGGCGTCCGCCGGATCGATCGCGAAGCCGTTGTTGCACTTCGTCTGATGGCTCATGAAATCGCGGATCAACGATCCATCGTCGGCGTTCCATTCGCTGACACGGTTCGGTCCGGCACGATCGACGACGAGAAGACGGTCTTTTCCCGAAGGATCACGCCAAGTCGCGAGCTTGCCGGGATTCATCAACGTGTTGCGGTCGTAGGTGCCGGGTTTCTGGACCGGGAGGTTGCCGAACGATCGGATGATTTTTCCGGTCGGATCCAGCTGGTGGACTTTGTTGGCGGGTCCATCGCTGAGATAGATGCGACCTTTGCCATCCACTTCGAGATCTTCGGGCGTGATGGAAGGGGGAACGGTGAAGAGGCGTTTCCAATCGCCGGAAAGGAGCCCGGATTTCAGCGTGAGCGCGCTGACGACGAATGATCCGCCATCGCGATGAAGCGCATGAAGCGTGTTTCCTGAAAGTGCGAGGCCTTGCGGGCGCTCGAGTTTGATCGTGGAGAGGACATCACCGTTCTCACCATCGTGAACGGTGACCTGATCGACGAAATTCGTCGTGGATTCGTGGAATTTCTTCCGCTTCAGATGATCGAGCGTGAATTCGTATTGGCCGCGTTGGGCGGCGTAGAGGAGTGGTTTTCCTGAGCCGGGGTTTTTGCCGGCGGCGAGAGCGGTGACGTATCCGTCGGTGAGCCGGCTGTTGCGCCGGTTGGCTTCAGGGCTCTGGCCGAAATTTTTCTGGTCGGCGCGGTAGAGATAACGCGGTCCGCCTTCCGCGCAATAGGCCCACACGGTCTGACCGTCGGTCGTGACCGATGTTCCTCCTCCCGCGCCGCCGGAAATGAACGCACGCAGGAACTGATCGTGGCCGACCGGTTTCTTCAGATCGAACATCGGGAGGTTCGTTCCGTTTTCGAGATAGCGATAGTAGAACACCGCGATGCCATCGTCTCCGACCGCGACATCGGCGAGCGGTGAGTTCACCGGATCGCCGCCGAAGGGGGTGGGCTTGTCATCCTGATCACGTGGAGGGAGCCATGGAGAGGCGCCGCCGTTGAATACGGGAATGACCGCGTGATAATCCCCATCGATCTTCCATTTCTCCGCGGGTGAGTAGATGCCCTTGACGGTGTATTTTCCCGGAGGGACGGGCATGAAATTCTCATCGAGACCATCCCATGTCTCGGTGAACTTTCCGCCGTTCTCCGCGGTGACGGTCCGCGGTTCGCCGCAGGTGAAGGTGCTGACGATCCAATCCGGATTCGACGGATCCGTGACCGCGAGTGTGACGAGATACGTTTTTCCGGGATCGGGTGGCAGCGAGTATGGAACCGGGACCTGGGCCTGGAGCACGGGGGCCGCGAGAAGCGACAGCCACGGAGTGATCGTTGATCGCGCCTTCACCTTCGTCGGACCGATCATTGGAATTCGAGGGTGCCCCAGAGCTTGGGATTCAGCATCGCTTCATCGGGGACATCGGAGACGATGCCGGTGGCCTTGTTGCTCCAATAGACACGGGCGGTGGTTTCATTGCCGGTGCCGCGGAGGATGCCGATGTCACCGCGGACCTTCGAACCTGCGGCCGGTTTGATGCCGATGGTCGCGAGCGGGATGGAGATTTCATAATTCCCATCGCTGCCGGAGAATTCGATCTGCGACGACACGTCCTCGACTTTGTCGAACGTGATGGTCCGCCATGGTGAGGAGAACGGGACTTTTTCCGAATCCTTCGTTCCCGGAACCACCGCGCGGTAAAGAAGCGCGAGCGGTTTCTTGTTCACGATCGTGACGAGCAGGCGCATGTCACCGGCGACCGGGTTCTTGCGATCACCGGAAGGTCCGATCATCAGGTCCAATGCATCGCCGGTCTTGAATGGAGCGAGCGGCATTTCACCGCTGTTCTTGAGCGGTTGCTCCGCTCCGGTTTTCCAGGCGGCGTAGAGTTTGTCTCCGGAAACCCCGACCGAGCCGGTGATGTCGTACGGCTTGGTGTTGGCGTTGAAGTAGGCTTTGACGCCGCTCCTGTCGATGTCGACCCAGTCGGCGCGCGACCATTCGTCGAGCTTGCCGTCGACGACCGGTTTGTCCGGACGGATGGCGACTTTCATGATGCCACTGCCCTGTGCCTTCTGACGCGCGGCTTCGATGTCGGTGCGCCAGGTGCGGGATTTCTCGATGTCGTCCTTGCTGATGGTGAGGTTCGAATCGGGGAGCCGCTTGAGGCTGTCCAGGCCATCGAGGCGGACGATCGCGCTGCGGGCTCCATCGACGAGGTAGACTTTGCCATCGGAAGCGTGGGTGAGTGTGGGCCAGAAGTTTTCCTCTCCGAGGGTGAGTCCTTCGAGATCCATGTCCCGCACGGAAACAGGCATCTTCCAGCTTTTGCCACCGCGCATGTCTTCGAAGAGGTTGGCGACGAAAATGCCATCCTGGGTGAAAACGCCGATGCGGCCGTGATTCGTATGGATGGCCCACAACGGGCCGAAGCCGGGGATTTCGAAGAACGAACCGGGAACGCGGGTTGTCCCGATCAATTGTCCCGGTTGGCTCGGGCGGGGAGCCTTGTGCGAGGCATGGAGGCCTGGCCATGGGCTTGGATAGCTCCATTTCGCGACACCATCCTTGGCGCCGCTGATCGACATGCCGTCGAAAGGTCCGATGCCGAGTGTGACAACCGACCATCCATCTTTTCCGGCAAGCGCCTGATCGCCGCCGGATGATTTCGGAGACTGTACGTCCGAAGCGAGGACGACGGTTTTATCGGGATCAAAAAGAGGAACGCCGGACGCGGTGAAGCCGGTGGGTTTGAACTGGAGGGCTTTGCCATCGACCCGGGACGCGCAGATCGAAAGATCGGCCATCACGGTGATGCCACCGCTTTTGGCTTTGCGGAAGACGACTTCGTCGGGTTGGACATCGGCGTCGTCGTTCAGGTCGGACCAGATGAAGAACGCGTCGGGTTCCTTCTTCGCGTTGAGATCGACCCCTTCCGGCCAGCGGGGCTTGAAGGCATCGGTTTTGAGGAGATCCCAGCGGATGGCGTTTCCCGCGGCGGCGGCGGGTCGGGTGATGCCGTTGTGTTCCTTGAAGATGAACGCCGTGCCGTGGCCGCCGGTCGGGCTCGAGTTGTAGGCGTTGGTGAAGTATCTACGGCCTTCATGGTAGATCGCGTGTTCGGGAGCACCGGCGCGGAAGGCGAGTTTGAGGTCGGTTTCGGAACGCCGATGAAGGACGTTCTCGAGCGACCAGCGTCCTTTGTCCCAATCGAGTTTGAATTCGAGCATGCCGCGGCCTTCGTCGGCGTAGTAGAATTTTGTTTTGTCGACCGGATCGATCGCACCGCCACCGCCGTATTTGCCGGGGCCGTAGAAGGCGTTCACGAGTTTGCCGTCGGCGGACCAGACGCTGACGCGCTTCGGCATGAAATCGTGTTCGGTGACCCAAAGCCTGCCATCGCCATCCACGGCGATGCCCTGGGGCTTGTTCATGTGGAGCGGATCGTATTTTCCGGCCGCCGGTTTTCCGGGTTTGCCGATCGCTTTGACGAGTTTGCCGTCGGGGGTGAAAATCTTCACCTGATGGCTGGTCCCCCAGTCGCTGATCAGAATCGCGCCGTGTTCATCGGTGGTGATTCCCATGGGTTCTTCCAGGCCGGAAGAAACAAGTGTGCCCGGCTTGTCGACGTCGTAGCGGAGGAGCTTCGTGCCGGAGAGGACGAGCAATCTTCCCTGAGGGTCGAACGCGATGCCGGATGGATGATCGACAGGAACTTCACGGATGACTTTTCCAGCGGCGGAATCGATGAAGAGGAGCTTGTTGTTCAGCTTCATGGCCGCGACGACCACTCCGTCGTGAACGGCGATGCCTCCGAGAAGATCCTCGGTGCGTTCCCCCGCACCGGCGGATTGTTCCGCGAGTTTGCCGAGGTTGAGTTTGAGGATCTCCTTGTCGCCGGATTTGGTGAGGGCGGTGATGCGGAGTTCGCCGATTCCGGTGCCTTTGTCGGTTTCCCACGTGGAGCCGACGTAAACGTGGGTATCGGGGATTGCCTTTGATCCGGCATCGCGGGCGAGAAACGGAGCGGCCGTCCAGTGGCCGCCGATCCACTTTTTCCCGCCGAGTTTTTTCCCGGCGGCGGGATCGACCCATGCGAGTCCGGACGGTCCTTCGGTGACATAGCAACCGAGATAAACGACGGGAGTCCCAGTAGGTGATTGGGATGCGGGGACGAAGGCCGCGGCCTGGGGCGGGGAGTGGTTGGCCAGCCATGCGCCGGTGTTGTCCTCGGTGCTCCACGGTGGATTGCCGGTGGTGTAGACCGAGAACTCGTAATGGGGGCGGATCGCATCACGGATGATTCCACGGACGCGGTATTGGCCGGGTTCGACGAAGCGGACGGGGATGTTGTAGACGCCGTGATCGGCGGCATCGGCATCGCGCCCGAGATCATCGGTGCCATCCCACCAGACCGTGTTGTCTCCGGCTTCGAAGAAGGTTTCGGACACCAGGTTGCGGACGCGGAAGCCGTCGGGTTTTTCGACGACGAGCGAAACGTAGGCCGGCTTGTCGAGTTTGAACCGGACGGGGATCGGAGCTTTGGGCGCTTCGTCCTTGGCGACGACGGTCGGAGCTTTGAGGGGTTCCTTGCCGAGATCGCGGACCGCCATCAGTTCTCCGAGCCAGACGCGTTTGCCGCCGTTGTTGTTCGCATGGCTGGCGTTCGCGCCCGCCTGCAGGGCACGGACGCGGATGGCGCGGGTTTTGACCGTCTTCGGGAACTTGAGGAGGTTCGGCCAGAACTGGGTGGCGTAGTCGTGGCGGATGCCTTCGTAGCTGGCGACCGGAGTCCAATCGGCTTCCGGCGCGTCTTTCGGGTTATGGCTTTCGGGGCCTTGGAAGGCGTGGATCTCCGCGGTGGCGATGCCCGCCCAGATCGCGACGAGGCCGTCGAGCGAAACGGGTTCCCGCCAGGTGAGGGTGACGAACTCCGGATGCTCGGCGGAGATGACCGGGGCGTTTTCAGGGGCTTTGCCCTTTTCCTGATTTTGCCAGGCGTTCCATGCATCGTGGCTGCCGTTGATGATGCGGTTCGCGTCCTGGTTGTTGGTGCTGGCTCCGGCGGTGGCGTTCCATGCCTCGTCGCCGTAGCGGACGGGGC
>DATLIO010000169.1:0-3189 GCA_035539355.1 Luteolibacter sp. | reverse complement strand
GTCGTGAAAACCACTTCGGTGATCCGCAACGACATCGGTCCGCAGACGTTCGGAGCCGGCGTGGAATTTCCGAGCGTTCAGTTCCGATGGTTGATGGACACGGGGCCGCATGCGGATGGGCCTTCGACACCCGCCCGCAATGCGATCAAGGATCTCAATCTCGGACTGATGCGTTTCCCCAGCGGCGACAGCGCGCAGCTTTATTTCTGGGACGATCCGCAGCACAGCATCCCGAATTCGAATCCGAAGGACCCGCGTGCGAAATGGCTGACACAGGATGAAATGCTGAAGTTCACTTCGGGGACCGAACATTTCGCCGATGGGCTCGGCATGGACCGGTTGTTTCAGGTGAACACGTGCCAGTTCATCGATTACGACCAGCAGTGGAAGATCCGGCAGCTCAACCGGAACTTCTTCAAGAAGCAGCTTCCGGCGGAGATCGATCCGGAAATCCTGAACCGGCTTTCAACGAGAGCCGCGAAGTGGGTTGAAGAAAATGGCAAACGTCCCGGACACGAGAAGGTCACGTGGTGGGAGATTGGCAATGAGGATTGGATCTACTGGACCGGCTCGCAATACGCCGAAATTTTCAACGCGTTCCATCAAAAGATGTCGGCGGCGCGACCAGACATCAAGCTGCTCGCCCAAGGGTTGAGCAATGATTTCAAGACCGGCTCGAACGGGACGAACACGATGGAGAACTGGATCGAAGGTATGAAGAAATCTCTGGCCGATCCGAAGTCGGTTTATGCCTACAGCGATCATCAGTATCTCAGCGGCGGTGAGTTTCCGGATGATCCGCAGGACGTCCGGCGTGGGAAGCAGACGCGGAACATGCTTTCGAAAACCGCTTTCGGAAAACGCACGGCGGATTTGAAAGCGAAGCTCGAAGGAAGTCCTGAAACGGCGCCGTGGAAAATCTGGGTCACCGAGTTCAACACCTATGAACGGGTCGGTGGCAAACTGGACAATCCGCAGGACATGGCTCAGGCGCTGGTGATCGCGGATTGGACGGGAAAGATGCTCGAGCAGAATGTCGAGCGGATCGTTTATCACTCGCTCGACCATCATCCGGACTTCGCGTTGGTGCAGTATGTCAACGAAGGCGGATCGATCAAGGAACCGCGGGTGACACCGCCGGGGCATGCGTTCTCGATTTTTTCATCCGACTTCGGGAGGAAGATGGTGGCCTGTGAGATCGACCGGAATCCGGAGCTGACCGCTCCTGACGGTGCCAAGTATCCGCAGGTCGGAGCTTACGCGGCGATCCGTCAGGAAAGCGGTCGTGACGAACTTCGCGTGGTGGTGATCAACCGGAACACGGACCAGGAAACCGATTTCGAGTTGAAAGCCGAGGCGGTTCCGGGTGCCCGTCGTTTCCCGAATAAAGGGATGTTTTTCTGGCGGGAACTGAGTTCGAAGAATCTCAGCGATACCAATCGCGAACGACGGAACGCGGTCGCTTGGTCGAATGCGGAGGTGGGGAAGATCGACAGCGAAATGATCCGCAAGAAGCTCAAACCGGCGTCGGTGAACCTTTTCGTGATTCCTTTGAACTGATCAGCGGATCAATTCCGCGGACGCGGGAGTCCTGCGGGTCACTTCGGTGCTGTAGCTGAGATACCACAACAGCGCGCCTCCGCCGAGAACGACCAGCAGGACGATCATGGTGAAGAGCATGCCGAGGAAGGATTTCATGTCCGGGTTTTAAGAGAGGCCTCGGGAACTGGCGAGCCGCTTTTTAGCGCTTCACGATCAGAGCGGCGAAAGCGCCGTCGGTTCCGTCGCGGTGAGGGAAAGCTTCGCGGATTTCCTTGAGCTCGAGCTCCGGGTGATCGGCGAGGAAGCTTTCGACCTGGGCGGCGTTTTCGGCGCGTTCGATGGAGCAGGTCGAATAGACGAGCCGGCCGCCGGGTTTGAGGCAGGGGACGGCGGCTTCGAGAATCTTGCGCTGGGTGATGACGAGCTTGTCGATGTCGGGTGCTTGCAAGCGCCAGCGGACGTCGACGCGGCGGCGGACGACACCGGTGTTCGAGCACGGGACATCGAGCAGGATGGCGTCGAAGGCGCCGTACCATTTTTCCGGAGCGGGCTTCGTCCAATCGTGGACGGCGGTTTCGGCGCCACCGGCGTGCAGGCGTTCCAGGTTTTCCTGAAGACGCGGGAGGCGTTTCTCGTTGGAATCGGTGCAGAGCAGGTTTTCGGCGGAGCCAAGGGCCGCGGCGATGAGGAAGGCTTTTCCGCCGGGTGCCGCGCAGGCGTCGAGAACGCGTTCGCCGGGTTGCGGCGCGAGGAGATCGACGGCGTGGCGCGTGGCCGGGTCCTGGATGTAGATTTCTCCGGCGATCAGGAGTTTCGATGGTGGCGAACCTTCGAGGTGATAGAAGCCGGGGGCTTTTTCGACGGGCTCGAACGTGGAGAGATCCGGGGTGGAGGGAGCGAGCGGATTGAGCCGGAAGAAATTCTCGGCGGGGGTGTTGTCCCACTCCATCAGGGCGATCGCACCGGCTTTGCCGAATTCGGCTTTCCAGCGGTTGTAGAGCCAATCGGGATGTGAATGGACGACGGCAGCGGGAAGTTCTTCGACATCGAGCAGGCGTTTGCGGCTGACGATCGCGCGGCGGAGGACGGCGTTGATCAGGGCGCGGACGCTGGCTTTGCCGGCTTCGACGGTCTCGTTGACGGCGGCGTGGTCGGGGATGCCGAGGATGAGGATCTGGACGAGTCCGACGCGGAGGACGTCGCGGGTTTCCGGATCGAGTTTGCCTTCACGGAGGATGCCGATCCAGTGGTCGAGCAGGCGGCGGTGGCGGAGGACGCCGAAAAGGATGGCCTGCAGCAAGCCGCGGTCCTGCGAGGAAAGCATGCGTCGGTCGGCATGGCGGTCGATCAGGGTTTCGGCGTAGTCATGTCCTTTGGCCCAAGCACGGAGGGCGGAGACGGCGGCTTGGCGGACGTGGAAATTCTTGGCGGGCACGCGGGGAGTGTGAACATCGGGCATCGAACGTCCAACCTTGAACGTCGAAATGATGAAACCGGTCAGCTCCGGGGAGGTGGGAGGGATTTGGGGAGGAGGAGAAACTGAAACCCTAGAAAAGCGGCTATGAGGAACCAGCAGGGTGAGTAAAAGTATGGCTCCCTGACGCTGAAACCTGGGCGAAAAGCTCCAACGATCGTGATGTTCTGAGC
>DATLIO010000168.1:0-6749 GCA_035539355.1 Luteolibacter sp. | reverse complement strand
ATGGCGTGGCTCGAATCGGCCCGCATGCGGAAGAACAACGACATTCCGGACATGATCGTCCGTTACAAGGCGTTGCTCGCCAGACCGGACATCCCGGAAAAATTCATCTCCGAAGCCAACTTCCACATCGGTTGGGGTCTCGTGAAAACCAACCTGCAGGGCGATGCCGTGCCTTTCCTCGAAAAGGCCCGTGCGATCGATGGCAAGACCTACGGCAAACACGCCGGCCTGCTTCTCTGCATCGTTTACGGCGCGCTCCAGGATTCGCAGAAACTCGCCGCCGAGATCAACCTCGCGATCGACGGCGGTTACGCCGAGGACGTCTCCGACATGACGGTCCAATGGACCGCACGCCAAGCCTACGAAGGCGGCGACTTCAAATCCGCGGCGCGCTTCTACAATCTGGTCGCGAATCCCGACGATCCGCGCACCACGCCGAAGGAAGTCTGGCGCTATCTCGGCAAAGCCCGTCTTGAATCCGGCGATGCCGCGGGCGCCCTGGTCGCGGTGAACAACTTCCTCGCCGTCGAAGAGAACGCATCGTTGAAAGCCGACTCAATCGTCGATCGCGGTCGTGCGTTGCTCGCACTGGATCGTCCCGCCGAAGCCCGCGTCGCCGCCAATGAAGCGGCCGATCTCCGCCCCCAAGGCCGGACGCTCACACTGCTCCGTCTGCTCAGCGGCGATCTTTTCACCCAGGAAAAGAATCTCGAACGTGCCGGCGGCGAATACGTCACGATCATCCAACTCGCCACCGAAGGGGAGCTCAAGGCCCAGGCGATCCACAAACTCGCAAATAACTGGGACCTGCTCGGCAACAAGGCGGAAGCGGAGAAATACCGTGAACAGCTCAAGAAAGAGTTCCCGAACTGGAAGCCGCCGGTTTCTCCGAAGTAAGCCCTTCCATGGACTACGCCTCTCCTTCCTTCCAGCTTCTCGGAGTCGTCAGTTCGATCCTCATCGGCGGACTCGCCATCGCCGCGTCCATCCTCCTGCTCCGCAGCGAACGCTCGGCCGGAGCCTGGACGATGCTCGCGGGCGCGATCCTCGCCCTGATCGGTGACGCCGTCCCGCAATCCCTCTACGCGATGGAAAATTTCGTGGCCTCCTACTCCGGCTCCATCCATCACATCGAGGACACCTACCAGGTCGCGATCCAGCCGCTGATGTTCTACTCGATCTGGGACTGGCTTTCCTCCGCCGCTTGGTTCGTTTTCATGATCGGGCTCATGCTCGTCGCCCTCCGCCGCCGCGGTCTCGCCAAGAGGATCACCGAGCTGGAATCCATCCTGGAAATCCGGGATTCGATCCAAAAGTGAGGCTTCAATCCCCTGTCCACCGGGATTTCCGTGCGCTTTCCGCCTCATCTTAACCATTGATCCCCCGGCCAGCGATGCTAACGATTCGCTCCTTCCCATGACGCCTCCTGCCACCGCCTCCGGAAAATCCACCAAGCGCCCCGCTGAAAAAGCGTGGTCCGCGGACAAGTCGGCCGAACTTTACGGCGTCGAATCATGGGGCCACGGCTTCTTCGGCGTCAACAAACAGGGTCACGTCACCATCAAACTGACCGACGACGAAACGACCGCCGAGGTTTCGCTTCACGACGTCGTCGAAGGCCTCCGCGACCGCGGCACGCACCTGCCCGTCCTTCTCCGCTTCCGCGACCTCCTCCACTGGCGGATCACCGAACTCAACGAATCCTTCCGCAAGGCGATCAAGGATTCGAACTACCGTGGCGAATACCGCGGCGTTTACCCCATCAAGGTCAACCAGCAGCGCCAGGTCATCGAGGAGATTTCCGAGTTCGGGAAAAAGTATCACTACGGCCTCGAAGCCGGCTCGAAACCCGAGCTCATCGCCGCGCTCGCGCACATGCACGATCCGGAGGCCTACATCATCTGCAACGGCTACAAGGACGAGGAGTTCATCGATCTCGCGCTCACTTCGCAGAAGATGGGTCTCAAGATCATGCTCGTGCTGGAAATGCCCAGCGAGCTCGCATTGATCCTCGAGCGCTCCCGCAAGATCGGCGTGCTGCCGAACCTCGGCGTCCGCATCCGTCTTTCCACCAAAGGCTCCGGCCACTGGCAGGAATCCGCGGGTGACAAATCCGTCTTCGGCCTCAGCGCCAGCCAGATCATCGATGTCGTCGACCAACTGAAGGACGAAGGTTATCTCGGCTGCCTGAAAATGCTGCACTACCATCAGGGCAGCCAGATTCCGAACATCGCCGCGATCCGCGAAGGCTGCACCGAAGCCGTCCGCGTGTATTGCGATCTCGTCAAGGAAGGCGCGCCGATGGGTGTGCTCGACATCGGCGGCGGCATGGCCGTCGACTACGACGGCTCGCACACGAACTTCGCTTCTTCCTGCAACTACTCGATCGTCGAGTATTGCACCGACATCGTCGAAACCGTCTCCCAGGTCTGCGACAAGGCCGGCATCGCCCATCCGAACCTGATTTCCGAATCCGGCCGCGCGATCGTCGCCTATTACTCGGTTCTTGTTTTCAACATCCTCGATGTGACCAGCGCGCAGACCAGTGAAGCCGCGCCGGCCATTCCCGAGAAGGCTCCGCAGAACCTTCTCAACATCATCGACATCAACAAGACGCTTTCCACCAAGAACCTTCAGGAAAGCTACAACGACGCCCTCTACTACCGCGACCAGCTCCGCGCGCAATTCTTCTACGGTGCGGCGACACTCCGCGAACGCGGCCTCGGTGAAGCGTGGTTCTGGCACATCCTCACCCGCATTTCGAAACTCATCGCCGAACTCGACGAGATCCCGGAAGACCTCCGCGAACTGTCCTCGACGCTCGTCGATTTCTACTACGGAAACTTCTCGCTCTTCCAATCGCTCCCGGACTCCTGGGCGATCGACCAGCTTTTCCCGGTCATGCCGATCCACCGGCTCACCGAAAAGCCGAACCACCGCGCCGTCCTCGCCGACATCACCTGCGACTGCGACGGCAAGATCGACCGGTTCATCGACAAGGAAGATGTCGCCAAGATCCTTCCGCTCCACCAACTCAATCCTGACGAACCTTACTACGTCGCCATCTTCCTCGTCGGCGCGTATCAGGAAACCCTCGGTGACCTTCACAACCTTCTCGGCGACACCAACGTTGTCGGCGTGCATCTCGAGAACGGCAAACCGGTCTACACGCACGAAGTGGAGGGCGACACGGTTTCCGACGTTCTCAGCTACGTCGAATACGATCCAAAGGAACTGATCAGCCGCTTCCGCAACTTCGCCGAGAAAGCCGTCACCGAAGGCCGCATCTCACCGAAAGAGCGCCGCGAAATCCTCGACCGCTACCGCGAAGGCCTCAACGGATACACGTATTTCGAAAGCTGAGAAGCTTTCCATCCTGTTCCCGAAACAGCCGCCGGAGTGAATTCAAACTCCGGCGGCTGATTTATTTTTCACGCAGGCGTCGGGTGATCCCCGCCAACCCGCGGCCGGATCGCGTGGTTTTTCAAATCGGCCATCCGATTCACGAAGCCTCCCATGGAAATTTTTATCCGAATAGTACGGCCATCCGTACTATCGGGCATCACCTACTAAACCAGCTAGGGTTTTCAATTTGACCCTACCATATATCGCGTTATGATGCGCGCCGTTGTTCCCGGTTTTCCATGCGTTGCGTTCAATGCGGTTCTTTAAAAGACAAGGTTCTCGACTCCCGTTCGTCGAAGGACGGGACATCGATCCGCCGGCGTCGCGAGTGCTTGAACTGCACCTACCGCTACACGACCTACGAACAGATCGAACGGACCGAGCTCAGGGTCGTGAAACGCGACGGAACGCGCGAAGCCCTCAACCGCGAAAAGCTGATGAGCGGTCTGATCAAGGCGTGCGAGAAACGTCCCGTCTCGATGGACCGTCTCGACCGCGCCGTGGAGGAAATCCTGACCGACCTCCACAAGGACCACGTCAGCGAGGTGCCGTCCGCGATCATCGGCGGCAAGGTGATGGACAAGCTCCATCAGATCGATCCCGTCGCCTACGTCCGCTACGTGTCGGTCTACCGCCAGTTCGAGGACGTGAACGAATTCATCGCGGAAATCCAATCCCTCTCCCGCCGCGCCACCCGCGACACCATGCAGCGCCGCCTGCCACTCTGATCACTCACCCCTACGGCACCCAACCTTCACCCGCCCCTCCAACGACGACAGTTCTTCCCTAAGTGATTTCGTTCATCGGCAACCGCCCCGCCATCCAAATCGGACGCCATCAGGTGTTCGACTACGATACCGCGTGGCTGGATGACGCGCTCATCCGCGCCGCCCGTGCCGCCGATCAGAACGACTTCCCTTTCGTCACCGAGATCCGCAGCGGGATCGTCGAATACCTCGAACACGCCTGCAAACTCCGCCTGCTGCACCTCCACGAACTTTTCGAAAAAGTCCGGAAGATGCTCGTGAAAATCGGCTGCGGGCACATCGCCGAACATCTCCGGCCCATCGCGCCGCCACTTACGATATCCCTCGTACACGCGGCTATGGAAGCCGGCAGCGGCTACGAACTCGCGTTCTTCGAGAAACTCCGCTCCGAGCTGGAGGAGCTCCGCAGCCATGGCGCCGGGGAAATCCGTTTCACCGGCGTGCGCGAATGCGTCCTCATCCTCCGCAGCGCGAAGAAGTGGGACAAACGCTGCGAAACCGTCTTCCAGGAAATCGAAGCGTTCCTCAAATCCTGGGACAGTCTCATCGCCTGAACGGATCACGGGGCGCCACCGCAGCGACGCCCCGTCATTCTCTTCTGCCAACAGCGGCAACCCGCGGAATCAGAAATGCACTTTCACGCCGGCGACCACACCCCGGCCTGAAAGCGGCGCGACATCCTTCAGGAACGAAGTGTGCTCCCTCGCTTCTTCGTCCGTGAGGTTCACGCCTTTCACATAGAAATCCGTGGTCACGGAGCCGGTGGCCAGCGTGTAGCTCACCGCCGCGTTGAACATCACATAGCTGTCCGTCGGCAGTTCGTTGTCCGCGGTCTCGGACTGATGCGCCGAGAACACGCTTTCGATCCGCGCACCGAACGGCCCCTTTTTGTAATCCAACGCCGCAAGCGCATGGAACGGTGAAATCCTGGGCAACGGGTCACCTGTCTTCGTGTCGTTCGCCTGCACGTAGTCCGCCCTGAGTTCGAGATCAAGATGCCCGTCCGCGGTTTCCCCCGCGACCACCGGACCGAGCAGATGCCACACGACCTCCAGCTCCGCACCGAAGAACTCCGCATCGGTCGCCGCATAGGCATACTCCGGCAATCCATCTTCAATCCCACCCGTCGGGAACAACCCGATGAAATCATCGAAGTGATTGTAGAACACCGTGAAGGCTCCCGTCACACAACCCGTGCGTTTCCGGAACGACAGATCGAAGCCCAGTGATTTCTCGGTCGAAAGCCCGTCATCACCCACTTCATACACACCGGTCGCAACGTGGGGGCCACCGGCATAGAGTTCCTGATACGTCGGAGCGCGCTCGGTCCACGAAGAGGAAAGCGCGACCAGATAGTCTTCATTCGGCTCATACACCAAACCGAGCGATCCGCTCAACGCATCGAATTCGCGCTCCCGGTCCGGACCGAAATCCGCGTCCTCGGATGCTTCGGCGGAAGTATGATCGTATCTCAATCCTCCCTCGAAACGAAACGCGTCATTCAACCTCAGCTCTTCGAACACGAACGCCGAGTGGCTCTTCGTCAGCACCGGCGGCAGGAATTTCTCATCACCGACCGCTTCGAAATCCGATCGCTGGATCTGATAGCCAACCGTTCCCTGGAGCGGACCCCAAGCCTCATGGGCGAGCTCGATCCTCCCATCGTATCCTTCATTCGTGAAAACCGTTCCCGGCTCTGCTCCCTCGAACTCGGTGTGTTCGTAGTCCGATGTGGCGAACCGGTATTTGATCTCCTCGACGCCCTTGAACGGTTCCTTGAACGCACCATGGAAATCCCAGCGCCGTTGTTCCATATCGATGCTCACCTCTTTCTCCGCGGGCGATCCGTAATTCGAATCGAACCCCGAATACGCCAGACCGAAGTATCCGCCATCCCACACATAAGATGCCCCTGCGGAAAATCCTTCCGTGTCATACCAACTGTTCTCCAGCCGTCCGCGTTCGTCATTTCCCGGATCCCCCGGATTCGCATCGCGGAAACGCTTCGATCTCGCATAACCCGGAATCTCCAGGTCCTCGACGTTCCGTTTGTAGCCTTCGATGTGCCACGCGAATCCACCCGAGCCACCCTCCAGTTCGAAATCCGACGCGATCCCATGATCCGCCGAACTCACCCGCGTCCCCACACTCCCCGTCACCCAATCCTCGATCCGCTCCGAAGGAATCCGGTTGTCGGTGACATTCACCACACCACCGATCGCATTCGGCCCGAAAAGCACCGTCGCCGGACCACGCACCACTTCGATTTTCGAAACACTCACCGGATCGAAACTCACCGCATGGTCGAAACTCGTCGCCGAAGCGTCGATCGTATTGAGCCCGTTCTGCAACACCCGGATCCGATCCCCATCCAACCCGCGGATCACCGGGCGGCTCGACGCCGGCCCGAAATAGGTCGATCGCACCCCCGGTTGCTTCGACAGCGTTTCGCCGATCGTCGACTCCAGGTTCAGCACCAGCTCCTTGCCTTCGAGCACGTTCACGGGCTGCACCAGTTCCACAACGGATTCACCCAACCGGCTCGCCGAAACCGTCACCTCAGGCAAATCCTCCGCC